>JBCCQK010000229.1:0-12172 GCA_039024375.1 Bacteroidota bacterium | reverse complement strand
CCGACCAATTGAGAACCAAAGAATCATACGTTGACTTTTAGTTTCATTAAAACTAGTGAGAGTTTCAAGGGGTTACGTGGCAAGACGTAACCCTCTTTTTTTGTCTTCAAGTATCGAATATGATTTATTCTGCGATATAGTCCTCAAACCATCCTAACACATAGACTACTTTTGACATCAAATTACTCGGCGTATTGGCAATACCGTGTCCCGAATTTTGAATCCTTACTAGCGCCGTTTGTATCTTCCGTAGTTTCAACGCAGTATAATATTGAACCGTCTCGGACATCGGCGTCCGATAATCCTGTTCACCCGTCAATAACATCGTGGGCGTAACTACATTACCTACCAAAGAAAGTGGCGACCTCGCCCAATATTTTTCTTGCATTCCTTCTTCCCAAGGCATTCCACCGAACCAATATTTAGCGAAAAAAGCAGGATTGTCCGCATGCAGTACAAAGCTCGTCCAATTGATAACGGGCTTGGCCACTACGGCCGCCCGAAAACGGTCTGTTTTACCCACAATCCAACTCGTTAAAACCCCACCACCGCTACCACCCGTAACGAATAAGTTTTCGTCGTCCACGTAGCCTTTGGCAATGACGGCATCTACGCCTGACATCAAGTCGTCGTAGTCTTGACTAGGGTAATTATGATGAATTTCGTTACCAAAATCGGCACCGTAGCTAGTACTGCCCCGTGGATTGGTGTACAACACGACGTAGCCCGCCGCTGCGTATAGTTGTACTTCCGCCGAAAATCGGTCACCGTAATTCGTAAACGGACCACCGTGAATTTCTAAAATCAGCGGATATTTTTTAGTTGGGTCAAAATTTGGTGGCTTGCAAATCCATCCTTGAATTTCTTGTCCATCGAAAGAAGACTTATATCTAATTTCTTCCACTTCGCCCAGTTTTTTATAGGCAAACAAGTCGTCGTTTAATCGAGTCAGTCGTTCCACACCACCGCCTCGTTTACCCACGGCCACATCCGCTGGATGGTCAGGGGTGCTGTGTGTGAAGGCGAAAACGTCATTTTTGGAAACTGTAAATTGCCCACCGCTGTAAGGCCGTCCGAGCGACAATCCACCCACATTATCCGCTAAAACGGAGACCGTACCATTTAGGTCAACGTAGGCTACTTTCGAATTACCCTGGTCGTGGTATTGAAAATACAATCCTTTGCCATCTTGACTCCATATCACGTTACTAACGCTTCTATCCAGTTTTGCCGTAAGTGATTTACTATTTTTCCCGTCGCTGTCCATTACGTAAATCTGATTGAGTTGCAGCCCCAAATATTTATCATCAAACCCTGTGTAGGCAATTTTTTTGCCGCTTGGGGAATAACCAACGGTATTGTCGGGGCCAATACGGGAAGTTAATGTTTTTAAATCGCCCGTTGCCAAGTCAATTGCGTGGACTTCGCTATCGTTTGGTTGGTATTGCCAATTACGTTGCAGATTAGCGGAAACGAGAATGGATTTTCCGTCGGGACTCCACGCAACACTTCCATAATTATAATCCCCCGTCGTCAACTGTCGGGGAGTACCTCCTTCGGCGGACAACAGAAATACGTGACGGAAGCCATCAGGCAAAATACTAGGCGAACCATCCGCCTTGAATTTCATTTTTTCAATATATTTGGGTGGCGCATTCCAGTGAGCACCTTTGGGCTTAGCTGGTAAACTGACTAATGAAGGACTTTTACCCGCCACAAACATCGTAAACGCAATCCATTTTCCATCGGGCGACCATGAAATTCCACTCGGCGAACTACTCAAATTGGAAATTCTCGCTTCGACGCCCGTATCCATCCAGCGCAGATACATTTGATTGCTTTCCTCTTTGGCAGACACATATAATAATTGCTTACCATCGGGTGACCAACGGGGCGAACGGTCGTTTTCCATGCCCGTCGTTAACGGTCGATGATTCTGACCACTAGCGTCAATCATCCATAGATTCGACCGATTTTTATCGGTCATTATGTCTTTGAAGCTGCGTACGTAAACGATAGTTTGACCGTCAGGAGAAATTTGTGGGTCGGAAGCGTATTCTAGGTCAAATACGTCGATGGGTTGTAAGACATTTGCGGATTGGGCGTGCAAGAACGTAACTGTTAGCACGAAACAGAGGGTGACTAGAGCCGATTTCATAAGTGAATGTCGTTCGTTATTGGATAAATGCAAGCATATAAGTTGTATGCCGTGTACGGTATTTGCGAAAAACGAAAGTACAAAAGAAAATTTGATTCAGTGATTTTTTGCCAAAATAAGTTTAGTCAGTAGTATATTAGCCACCTCTAATTCATCTACCGTTTTGTAATTATCCAGACCGTCAACCGAATACCGTTTAGTTAAGCACTCAGCACTAAATCCTTCACCGCCTCAATCCACTTCGGATGGTCATTCAAACTCGGCACTAAATCTACTTTTTCGCCACCCAATTCTTCAAACTCTTCTTGGTACTCTACCGAAATCTCAATCTCAGTTTCTAGGCAATCGGAGACAAAAGCGGGACAGAAAACCAGTAACTTTTTATCGCCTTTCTCGGCACGTTCTTCAATAATTTTACTCGTGTAAGGTTGCGCCCATTTTTCGGGCCCTAGTCGTGATTGGAAGCAGACGGTGTAGCCGTCTTTGTCAAAGCCCATTTTTTCGGCGATGGCAAAGGCTGTTGCGTGACACTGAGCGGAGTAACAAAATTGATTGGTAAGAGAAATGGTGTGACAACAATTGGGCGTTTTTGCACAATGATTACAAGTATCGTCCGCTTTTTTCAGTTGCCGTTCGGGAAGGCCGTGGAAGCTGAATAGTACGTGGTCGTATTCCTCAACATTGAATTGCCGCGCATTTTGCACATATACGTCAATCATCGCTTCGTTATCATAGTAGGAATTGATGAGTTTAACGTTGGGAATGTTCTCTTTTTTGGCCAGAATACGCATCACTTCTTCGTGCACAGAACCCGTTGTCGCCGATGCGTACTGCGCAAAGAGCGGCAAAACAACAATTTCGGAGACTTGTTCGGTCATTAGCGCATTAATGGAAGACTCAATAGAGGGATTTTGGTAGCGCATGGCGAGCTTCACAATGTATTCGTCACCCAACAAATCCTGTACGCCTTTTTCCAAAACTTCCCCATATACCTTGAGTGGCGACCCTTCTTCCGTCCACAACTGCTTGTACAATTTAGCCGAACTACCCGACCGAAAAGGCGCAATAATGCCTCGAACCAAAACGTTTCGAGCTAACCAGTTATAGTCAATAACTCGACGGTCTAGCAAAAATTCTTTCAAATATCGATAAACGGCCCCTCTCGAAGGCGAATCTGGTGTGCCTAAGTTGACCAATAACACCCCTTTTTTTCCAAAAATTGCCATTTTTTTTAGTAATTAGTGACTGGTGACTAGTGATTAGTACTCTGTCGAATCAATCATCGTTTGTTAACCAATAGTTACTGCATTTAATTTTTTCAATAAGCAAAATTAGAACAACATCTAACAATGAAGGTTTATTCTATGTAAAAAATATATGTCAAAAAACGGCTACTTTTGCTTTTTGAAAATTTAAACTTGCTAAATGTCTAAACCATTAATTTTAGTCACCAACGACGATGGACTTTTTGCCCCGGGAATTAAAACGCTGATTGAGGTAGTGCAATCCATTGGCACACCTTTAGTTGTAGCGCCCGATTCTCCGCAGTCGGGAATGGGACACGCTATTTCTATTCACGACCCAATTCGATTAAACAAAGTAAATACATTTGAGGGGGTAGAAGCCTACGAGTGTTCGGGAACGCCCGTCGATTGTGTGAAGTTGGCGAGAAACGTTGTGTTGAACGGTCGAGTTCCCGATTTGTGTGTATCGGGTATTAATCACGGGTCTAATGTAGCCATCAATATTTTGTATTCTGGCACTATGTCGGCAGCGATGGAAGCGTCGTTAGAGGGCATTAACTCTATTGGTTTTTCTCTATTGGATTTTACCTTCGACGCCGATTTTGACCCTAGCAGGCCTTTTGTGAAAAAAATTATTGAATATTCTTTAAAGAATGGCTTCGGGGCGAGTAAACTGCTCAATGTCAATATTCCTAAGTTACCCCAAAATGAAATCAAAGGTATTAAGGTTTGCCGGCAGGCCAACGCAGGTTGGAAAGAAGACTTTCAAGAAAATCGTGACCCCTTAGACCGCCCCTACTACTGGATGTCGGGAGAGTTTGTCAACAATGATTCGGGAGAAGATACGGACGTTTGGGCACTAGAAAACGGTTACGTTTCAGTTGTACCGTGCCAGCACGATTTAACGGCGTACAAATCAATTGAAACGTTAAAGTCACTAGAAGGGTAATCTAAATCATCCATTATGCTAGACCGAGATTCCACCATTTTGGGTATTCTAATTGGACTTGCGGTACCCTTTGTGGGCTACGCTTTGTTCCTAACATTTTTTGAACAATTGGCAGCGGCCGATTGGCTAAGCACAGAAACAAGAACCATTTCTTTTCGAACACGTACGATTGCCGTATTAGCCATTTTTCTAAATATCATTCCTTTCAAAATCTATCAAAATCGGTGGAATACGACGACTATGCGAGGGATTATCATTGCTACGTTGATATACGTCGGCGTTTGGCTATATTATTTTTCGGGAGAACTATTTTTATAAGGCAAAGTAAAGAAAATAATTAGCCAGTTAGGCCAGCTATTTTTTCTTTTAAGGAATTTTAAAAATTCTTGCATAATGGATTATGGAAGCACTTTTTAAGTTTCTTAAAAGGACAAAGAGCGGCATAAATGGATGATTATTAATTTTACTTTGCCTAACTTAGCTTAAGTTGCAGACTAGAAAAGTATAGCCTACCATTCCATTCAAAACCGCTTTAGTAAGGCGGGCAAAAAACAAACATCCGCCAACAAAGCCGCTAAAATGGAAAAAGCACATAAAAAGCCAAAGGTGCTGACCGAGGGAACACCACTCAAACCAACAATGAGAAATCCGCAAACCAAGGAAATGGTGGTGGAAAATAGCGCGCCTCCCGTGTAGTTTAGTGCTTTGTCGATACTTTCTGTAGTAGAAAACCCTTCGTTTTGGTATAATTTGAATTTGTTGATTAAATGGATGGTGTCGTCCATCGCTACGCCGAACATGATGGGCGCTAACATGGCGTTGGCCGATTCCAGATGAATGCCGCAAAAGTACATCACCGTAAAAGCAGCCAACAAGGGCAGCAGATTGGGAATGAGTACCAACAAGCTCATCTTAAATTGACCAATAAAATAAAACAAAATACAAAAAGAGATAAGGAAAGCCGCCCCAAACGAACGGAATTGAGTCTGCAAAATGTAAGTATTTAGCTGGGCAAAAATGGCGGAAAATCCGTGAATTTTTAATTGGTAACTGTCCTCTGGAAAAATCGCTTTAAAATCTGTTTGTATAGCCGTCAAAAGGGGACGCAAGTCTTTAGTGGGCAACTCTTTGATGTTGATACTAATAGCCAGGTGCGACAAATCCTTTCCTATCAGAGAGAAAAAAGCGTTTGCTTGTGGTTCATTTTGTTGAAATACGTCTTCAAAATCTACCGAACTGAATCTCGCTAACGTGGACATTCGCTTCTCCAAAAAGGATTGAAAATTAACGATAGAAATAGGCTGCGCTATTAAGGGATTATCCGTTAGTTTTTCTTGAAAACGTTGGAGTTGAGTAAGTACCTCCTCGGTTAAAAGCGATTCGGTTTGCTCATTAGAAATATTCAATTGTAATCTAATGCTTCCCGCAAGTGCCTGTTCTATGGTCGCCAAGTCATCCTTTACTTTTCCTTCTCCCAATAGGTCTAAAGAATTAGTACTTACTTCAATGGAATAAAGGCTAAATAACCCACCTATAAAAACGCACAAACCAATGCTTAAAACGGTAGTATTTCGATGCGTTGTCCAATAATTTATTTTTTGGGTTACAGCCGAGATATTTATTTTTTTGACCTTACCCGAAGTCGATTGAGCATCCAAAAAAGTGAAGCCGATAGCCGCAATAACATAAACTAAACAAAAGGCAATTAGTAGGCCAAAGAAGGTAAAAAAGCCCATTATTTTAAAGGCGGGCAAAGGGGATAGCACCAAAGCCAAATAACCAATAATGGTCGTCAAAGTGGTATAAAAACAGGGTTTTAAGCTCTTTTGCAAGGCCATTTTTATTTGTTCCGTTTTAGATTGACGAGGATTTTCCTGTCGATGTAAATGGTAAATATTAACGATGTGAATGTAGTCACTCACGCTGTATATCATCAAAATGGTCGGAATCAGCATGGAGATTAAATTCAAAGAATACCCCATACTCGTCATCAGTCCAAACGTGATACTTACGGGCAGCGCAATACACAAAAGGGCAATGGGCAGATAGTGCCAATGGGGCAACAAGAACAGCAGTAAACCCATAATAACGGCGACCGAAGCGATAGCAAAAAAGGTACTTTCCTCGTAAATCGTTTGGTTGAACGCCTCGCCTAAAATAGGCGCCCCTGAAATGGCACTTTCCCCAACCGTGGCCTCCATTATTCCTCGAATTTCACCGATAAGTTGACTTCGCTGCTCAATTTGGTTGGCGGGGATGAGTTGGCAATAGAAAAAAGAAAATCGGTTGTCTTCGGTAAGCAAGCGTTGACGCAAAGCGGGCAGGTCGGCTAATAATTGCTCGATACTTTTTCGACTTCGAGTGGTTTGGTAAATGTTTCGGTAATAGATTTTTCGATTAGAATAGATGGGGTATTTGGCGTTGGCGAGACTGAAAGTGCTTTGCACGTACGGTAGGCCCTCCAATTTTTCGTGTAGTTCATTCAGTTGGGCAATGTGACTCTCCGCTAGCGCATCTGTGGTGGGAATCATCGCTATGACCACTTCGTCCGACCCTTGTTCTTTTTGAAAAGCTAAATATTCTTGGTAGGCGGCATTGTCCTCCAAAAACCAGATACCCAAAGAGTTGTCAACAGTTAGTAGGCGTAAGGTTTGAACACCACCCGTTGCCATTGCTACTACCAGTAAAAAAAGGATAGGCTTTTTGTAGTCCAGCACCCATTGGATAATCCTTTGGAAGGCCATCTTTTTTTAGAATTTCTGTAAAACATACCCACCAAAATAACCGTGATGGGCCATGGAGATTTGCACCGTTTGTCGCTGATTTTTATAATATAGATGCGGCACTTTCCACTCGTCTTTTTGAATACTTAAATTGTCCAGCGATAAGCTATTTTTTGTAGCATACGCTTGTAACAACTTAAATCGGGTAGTTGTGCGCTGATACGCACAATTACTTTGGGCGAGTTGAAAACTGTCCGACATTAGGGATTGATAATCGTTCAATTGCGCAGTTGTGTGGATGTAAGCGTCGGTAATCTTACTTTTAGTCAAAAAATTATAGGAGGCAAAAGTGACCTGTCCTACATTAGAGGATGACGAAGCAGACAAATCGAAAGGTACCGTCGTCGTCAACTTTTTTGGCGCATAAAATCGACGTTTTTCTAAGCGAACTATAATTTTATACGCACTTTCTTTTTGACTCCAAAGGGTCCACACGGCTGCCGTTGGGTTCGGTGCGGTACGAATAAAATCCTGTTCTTGCTCCGTAAACAGTTTTTCCAAAAAACGAGGGCGTTGCCAGTTGCTTTCCTTGTTGGCCAGTTGCAAATCAATAATATCATTGCCGACCACTAGGCGTTGAGTTTGCTTGTAATCACCTGCATGGCGCCTTTGACGGTCAGCATTTGCTCCATCTCATCGTCCTCAATCGTAATGTCAAATTTGTCTTCGGTGTCCAAAACGATGTCCACTAAGTTCGCCGAATTGATTTTTAAGTCATCAATAAAATTGGTCTCTTCGGTGACGTGCTCGAAGGCGGCCTCGTCTTGGATGTAAGGTTTCGCAATTTCTTTTAGCGCGTCGATTAGTTCGGTTTTATTCATGATTTATTTTTGTGGTAAACGTGTCGGACACTTTGAAAGTGTCCGACAAGTTCGCTTTATAGTCCCATTTTTTAAAAATTACACAAGCATTGACATCACCAAAACCAAAACTTGCCTTGGCAACTATCTCTATTTCCTCGGTATGAATCGTTTCGTGAGGAATTTTATCGACATCAATTAAGGCTGCAATGTCGGGATGCAGGTCCTCACAATTGGTATTGGGAAAAATAAACCCATTTTTCAAACCCAACACCGCCGCTACACTCTCAATCGACCCAGCCCCACTCAAACAATGGCCTATCATAGATTTTAGCGAATGGACGTAGGGAAAATGCTTACCCTTTCGTCCCAAAGCAATCGTCCAATTTTCAATTTCTACGGGGTCTTTAACCGTCGCCGTCAAATGACCATTGATGAGGTCAACATCTTTGCCTTCGATATGGGTATTTTGGAGCGCCGCTTTAATACATCGCTGCACTGCCACACTATTGGGTGCCGTCATCGTACCGCCGTTTCGCTGACCTCCCGAATTGACCGCCCCTCCCAAAACCTCTGCGTAAATCGGGGCATTTCGTTCCAAAGCACTCTCTAAAGTTTCCAATACTAAAGCACCGCCGCCACTGCCTGGCACAAATCCCGATGCAGTTGCACTCATAGGGCGAGACCCTTGGGTGGGGGTGTCATTATGTTTGTACGTCATCACCCGCATGGCGTCGAATCCACCCCAAATGTAGGGACCGTGTTCGCCACTACTCCCCGCAATCATTCGTTGGGCTTTACCCGCCTGGATACGTTCGAAGGCTAGTAGAATGGCCTCTGTCCCCGTCGCACAGGCGGAGGAATTGGTCGTCACTTGGTTGCCTAAACCGATAATGCCGCCTAAATACGCACTGACACCACTTGACATGGTCTGGGCAACGGCATTACTCCCCAATCTTTTAACTTTTCCGCTGTCTAAGAGATAAGTCGATTCTTTCATTTTGTCCACGCCCGAAATGCCCGTGCCAAAGATACAACCACTCTCCCAAAAAGGGGTTTCTTCGGCCACTGATAAGCCCGCATCTTTCCAAGCATCCATGCCCGCCATACAAGCGTACAGAATACCCGAACTGGTAAAGTTTCTTAACTGTAACGGCGTTAAATATTGCAGTTTCAGAGCTTCGGACACTTCGGGGACGCCGCCAATACAACAGGAAAATCTCCTAGCTTTTAAGTCCTCGAAGTAGGTAATACCCGACGTTCCCGCTTTCAGCGCCTTTTCAAAATTAGACAGCCCTACTCCGTTGGGGGCAACGACCCCTAATCCCGTTATCACGACTCTTTTGCTCATTGTATGCTTTTGTTTTTTCCAAATTTCCTTTTCCCCGAATTTTCATTCTTTTCCCCGAATTTCCATTCGGGGCTATTCGGGTTTAACCACTTCGTGGTTAGGGGCAATCATGCCTGCAATGGACCCTTTGCAGACCAGTTTGTTTTGTTCGTTTCTCATTTCTACTTGGCATTTTAATTTGCCAAAACGGAAATATACCTTTTTAGAAAAGACTTTTACCTTTTCGCCGGGATAAACGGGTAAAAAATAATTGGTTTCGTTAGACACCATCACCATTGGCGGTAAGGTAGTCGCTTCTTTTATTTTTTCCCGCATCAAAAATAGTCCTAAACAAACTAGGCCAATTTGAGCCATCGTTTCCGTTAAGATAACCCCCGGGGTAATGGGATGATTGATAAAATGTCCTTGGTAGAAGTAGGCATCCGCTGGATAGGTGTAGGTACCAATAACGCCCTCCTCGTCTATTTTTTCTAGGGTATCAACGAATAAGAAAGGATGGGTGTATGGTAGCAGGGACAATATTTTTTCGGTGGTCATACCTATTTTTTACTTCAATGAACAATAAAGTTTTATTATATGGTTCACTAGCGGGCACTTTCGGATTTGATAGGCGGTATTGATAGGCGGTATTCTCAAAAATACCGCCTATCCTTTTTGGGACAACCGAGGATAGGCGGTATTTTTGAGAATGCCGCCTATCGAGTACAAGTACCCCCTACCGAATATGCTCTCCACCATCTACAGGAATAACTGCACCATTTATCCAAAAAGCCGCTTTTTGCACCAATAAACCTACGACGTTTGCCACATCTTCGGGGGTGGTCAATCGATTGGACGGATTGCGCAGTAAACTGTGGGCTTTCAGCATTTCACTATCAGGAATCATCCGAAAAGAGGCGGTGTCCGTCGTACCCGCTTGCAGGCAATTGGCTCGAATGCCGTAGGGCGCAAACTCCAAAGCGATGTTCCGAGTAATGGCCTCTAAAGCGGCTTTGGCGGCCGAAACTGCGGCATAATTTTCCCACGCCTTTTGGTTGCCTTCGCTGGTAAAACTGATGATGCGCGTATCTTTAGCAAAGAGTTGTGCTTGGAATACCTCTTGTACCCACTCGTACAAAGAGGTGGCCATCGCCCTAATGGTCAATTGGAAGTCATCCTGTTTTAGAATAGGTTTTCCCGTAGCAACCATTGGTTTTAAATTGCCTTTGGCGATGCTGTGAACGAGTACTTTTACTTTGCCGACTGCGCCTAATTTATTCTGTAATGCTTCAATTATTTCCGTTCGCTTTGCTGGTTGGAGAGCATCCACGTTAAAAGACAGAAAGGCTACATCGTTTGCTTTTATTTTGTCAAATGCTTGTTCGATGGTGGGCAAGTTAGCTTTTCTATCTCGATGTACTACGCAGATATTCAAGCCCAATTCGGCCAATCTTTGGGCACTCGCCAATCCCAATCCAGCAGAGCCGCCCAGTATAATCGCCCAGTAGTTTTTATCTTTAAATTCGGATAAGTATTTAGACATGATTATCTACAGTTATATTTGTCTAGGTTTTACTTAATGATAGAGCCTATTCTCTAAAAATAGGCTCTATCCTTAATTGCCCAAAGTTTATCCTTAGTTGCCCAAAGTCTATCCTTAATTGCCCAAAGAAGGATAAGCGGTATTTTTTAGAATACCACTTATCAAACCCGATTCTCTACTCCCTGCTCTCAAAACCTACCATTCTAGCAACACCTTTTGGGCAGAAAACCCAGGCCCAAAACTCAACATCAGTCCTTTTTCTCCAGACGGTATATTTTTATCCAAAAACCGCTCTAAAACGTACAAAACGGTGGCACTCGACATATTGCCGTAAGCTCGAAGGACGGCTTTGGTATCATCAATATTTTTGCCCAACACGCCAAATAAGCCTTCAATAGTTTGCACAATTTTTTTACCACCAGGATGGAACACCAAATGGTCAATAGCTTCAATCGTTGTGTTGGATTTGGCTAAAAAAGGATGAATGATTTTGGGAAAATGAGCGGCAATCGTCTCGGGTACACTTGGGTCTAAGACCATATGCAAGCCCGTATTTTTCAAAGCGAACCCCATCATATGCGTGGCATCGTAGAAATGGTACATATCCTCGTTCTGTACAACTGGCCCATCGTCTTTTTCATTAGAGGACAATAGAACACAGGCAGCCCCGTCTCCAAAAATGGCGGCACTCACAATATTGACCATCGAAAAATCTTCTTGCTGAAAGGTGGACATCGGCGACTCCACCGCAATAACGGCGGCCCGTTTACCAGGGCTAGCTTTCAGAAAATTTTTGGCGTAAATAACGCCCGATACGCCCGCCGCACAACCCATTTTGGTTACGGGTAGACGAACAACGTCTTGGCGTAGCCCAACGCTATTGATGAGATAAGCATCAACCGATGGAATCATAAACCCCGTACAACTAACGGTAATTATGTAATCTAAATCAGTAGCCGACCAGTCCGCTTTGTCCAAGGCTTTCCGCAAAGCCTTTTCTGCTAAAGGTAGTGTCCCTTGAATATAAATGTTGTTCTTTTCTTCAAAACTACGAGGGACGAACATATCGTCGGCATCCATAATCGAATAGCGCCTGTCAATGCCTGCGTTGCCCATAATTTTGACCACCTTTCGCTGAAATCGTTCTTCTTGCCCCGCCATCCACGCTTTTACGTAAGGGATGATTTCTTTGGTGGTGCGAGAATAAGGAGGGAGTTGAGTAGCGACTGTTTTTATTTTAACCATGTTTTTGTTTGAATACAATTTTACTTTACCGTACACTTTGGTTTTGATAAGCGGTATTCTCAAAAATACCGCTTATCCTTCATTTCCCAACCAAGGATAGGGCCTATTTTCAAAGAATAT
>JBCCQK010000228.1:0-12265 GCA_039024375.1 Bacteroidota bacterium | reverse complement strand
CTCAGGTTTTCTGTTGCTAAGAAAACCCATAATCAGGTTTATAGGGTTTTGACGTTCTCGACAGGTACGCGCCTACTGAAAATCGCTATTTTTTCACTTAAAACTTTTGGTCTTCGTAAAAGCTTTACGGCTACCGATATTATTGCTGTTGATAGTGCCTTTAGGTAACTCTTTTGCAATCACATCCACCTTATACCAAATACTATCGGCGAGCAGATACTCGTTAGCACTTTGATTACAAAGATTCAGTAATGCTTGTTGGTCTTCTTGCCGATTGGCTTGCCAAAGGGATTGAATGGCTTCAAGGTTGGGCGCATCCTGCGCTATTTTGATGAAATTACACCGTATAATAGGGGCATCTAGCTGATACTGTTCCTTATTTTTTTCATAAAACTCGTTGAGTTCTCTTTGGGTAATCAAAGAATCTAATTCCTGTTCCACAATCATCTGCTCGTAAGTATGTCGAACTAAAGACGCTCGATAGTCTCTCACCAATTCATCAATATTCAAATCTTTGGGAATATTACGCTCTGCTTCCAACATTAACAGACTCTTTCGAATCCATCGTTCTACGTAAGCGTTGATGATTTTTACACTGTCTTCGGCTGGCGTTCCTTCGGCAAACATTCCGTCTAATTCTGACAGATATAATGTCTTGTTTTGTACGGACGCCAACAACTTATCCGCTTCCGCCTCCTCAGATTGCGAATCACCGCAAGTTATCAAAAGCAAACTTGCCAGTAAGAAAAGCCCAATGTAGATTGGGTACTGCGTCATTGTTTAATAGGTTGTTACTGGATACTAGATACTAGTAGCTAGTATCCAGTAACTAGCATCCAGCATCCAGTACTACTTTTTAACTAGGCTCTTGAAAACCCGTTTGTTAGTTTGTACTTTGTAGGCCTTTTTCAGAGAAGAAAGCCACTGTTTTTCTAAATAATCTTGATAATCAGCCACGACGTAGCCTCTTGCCTCGTTCAATTTTTTGATGGACGGTTCAAGAATACGCTCAATTTTCATAAAGGTAATTTGCTTATTCTTTCTGTCCATTTTCATTTCTGAAATCGTTCCTGCTTTCCAACTTAAGGCGTCAATTTCCTTGTTTCTACCTTTCTCAACAATTGTTTCTTGATGCAATACGGGTTCTTTATCCCCCTTATTGTATTTGGCCAAAACTGCTTTGGGGGCATTTTTTTGGGCAAATTTACCAATCTTGTCGGACAAGTGGGCCGCATCGTCCAGCGTATAGGTGCTAACTACTGCTCGCTTTCCCCACATATATTTCTTTCGATTCTTATTGTGAAAATTCTTCAAACCAACCGTATCCTGCGAAGCTTTATCCCAAACTTCTTGTTTGGTGATTTCAAATAATAAAATTCCTTCTTCGTATTCGCGCATCAAGGCTTTAAAATCTGGATATTTAGCTTCCAAATTTCGCTCCTCGTACTTTAGCGCTACGTCGGTCACGTAGTCATTATATAACTTTGTCAGTGCATCGACGACCGTCCCCGTTCGGGCCATTTGCATCCGCTTTCTGGATTCTTTTTCCAAATAAGCGGTGAAGTCGCCCATAGTACGTTTTTCATCTCCTAGAGCTAGAATGACTTCTTCGGTACTTTCTTTGGGCGCTTTCCAGCGATACGTCAAAAATTCTTTATCCAAAGAAGCACCGAATCTACTGATAGGTCCTTTCATCGCTTTGAAGCCGTTTTCATCTTTTATTTGGTCAACCATCGCTTCTTTAGCTAATTCAAATCGGGCGTCTTTCTGAATTTTAGCCTTCAAGCGCGCTTTGGCCTTATCGTAGTCGGGCATCGGTTTTCGACTTACCCGCTTGATGATGTGCCACCCCGCTAAGGTTTGAATAGGCTTGGAATATTCGCCATCTTCGGTCAACGCAAAAGCAGCATCTTCGAAGGCTTTCTCGTATTTTCCAATGCCAAAGAATCCAATATAACCTCCTTTTTCGGCCGTTTTTTTATCCGAAGAGTAAATACTCGCCGCCGCATCGAATTTTTGTCCTTTTTGCAATAAGCTATAAACCGTATCAATGTTTACTTTTGCTTCGGGCGTTTTTCCACGAACCAAAATATGTGCCGCTTCCATTTCTCCTCTAGCGGGTCGAATATCTTCGACTCGAATAATGTGGTAGCCAATCGGCGTCCGAACAGGACTGGAATATTGTCCTTTCTGTAAGCTATAAGCCGCCGTTTCAAAATCGTAGAATCCATTTGGAAAAGGGGAAGTAAAATAGCCCAAATTGCCGTTATTGGACTTGGCAGAGGGGTCGTCAGATAGCGACTTAGCAACTTTGACAAAATCTGACCCTTCGTCCAATTTATTCTTAATTTGCATAATCCGTCGGTAGGCGATTGCCGTATCTTGTGGATTTGCGTTCTTTTTTAGCGAAACCATGATGTGGCTCACTTGTATATCTTTTTGCGAGCGTTCGTAGGCTTCTTTGATTAATTTCTCCGTAACTTCTTTGTCCAACAAATAAGAATCGGCTAATTGTCGCCGATAACCTGCCAATTCTTTCTTCAAAGCGGGAATGGTATCCAACTGCATATCTTTTGCCCGCTGTACTTTTAGCTTAAATTTGGTATATAAATCTAAGTATTCCTCGAGAGATGCTTTAGAAAAATCTGCTTTGTCCCGGTTGGTTTTTGAATAGATGTACAAAAATTCAGAAACGTGAACGGGATTACCTTTTACAGAAAAAAGTACGGGGTCTTCCTCCTGCGCCATTCCAGAAACTGGCAAAACAATTACTGCGAAAAGGAAGAATATAAACTGCTTTATCATTTGAAAAAATGTATTAAGAAACGATGAAAAAGTAACTTGTCGATTTTCAAATAGTTCCTTTTTTTATAATGGATTGAAAATCTATTTAAAAAAGAATTAATTGAAAATCTGAAAGGATAAGTTATTTTTCATCTATACGTAAATGAAAAAGTCCTTCACACATTCGTAAAGGGCTACAAAATTAGTAAAATATGTGAGTAATCAGCCCAGATGGAGCCGAAGTCATTCTAACTTTAAAGTATCTTTAACGTAATTTTAGAAAAGCGGGTAAAGGCTTTCCCACTTGCAAATCAAAAGAGCGGATTTAATCCTTCTATTCTCTAAAATAAATTCGCTTCACACGATTGGAAACGCTCGTAAATACTTCGTAGGGAATTGTATCTAAACATTCGGCTAGGTCCGAAACGGTAGGTGATTCACCAAACACAATTACTTCGTCTCCCACTTTTGCCGACGGAATTTCACTAACGTCAATCATACACATATCCATACAAACATTCCCGATAATTGACGCTTTTTGTCCTTGTACGGAGACAGCGTAGTTTCCGTTGCCTGTTTTTCGGGCTAAACCGTCCGCATACCCAATATTTATCGTCGCAATGCGCTTTAGCTGATGAATTTTTCCACTTCGATTATAGCCTACTGTTTCCGAACTATCGACTGTTTTTATTTGCGAAATGGTAGCTTTTAGTGTATTCACCACTTTTAACTGCGACTGAACGAACCCACTACCGTCAATGCCGTACAGCCCAATGCCCAAACGCACCATCTCGAACTGGTATTGTGAAAAACGAAGGATTCCACTCGAATTTAGAATATGTCGAACGGGACGATAAGATAAAGCTGTACAAATTTGTTCGTAGAGGAGACTAAATCGCTGGACTTGCTGCTGCGTAAATTCATCGTGTTCGACCATATCACTAGCTGCCAAATGGGAAAAGATAGTGGCAACTTTTAAAAAAGTGTGTGTTTTCAGCAGGGATAACAAGGCAGATATTTGGGTGGATTCGAAGCCCAAGCGGTGCATTCCTGTGTCGATTTTCAAATGGATTTTCACGGGTTGATTCGTCGGCCAGTAATCAACCAATTGTTGCAATAAATCGACGGTATAAATTTCGGGTTCTAGCTCATATTGTAATAGGGCATCAAAGCTAGCTTCTTCGGGATTTAGCACCATGATAGGCAACTGAATACCCGCTTTGCGCAATTCAACTCCTTCGTCCGCGTAGGCTACAGCCAAATAATCTACTTTGTAAAACTCTAAAATCTTGGCGACTTCAACGCTACCGCTACCGTAAGCGGAGGCTTTGACCATTGCGATGAGTTTCGTTTTGGGTCGCAGATGCCGACCAAACACTTTGAGGTTGTGAATAATAGCGCTCAGGTCCACTTCAAGCGTCGTTTTGTGTACTTTTTTAGAAAAGCGGCGAACTATTTTTTCAAACTCAAAAACTCTTGCCCCTTTGAGCAAAATCGTTTGCTTATGAAAAGCATCCATGGTGAATTGCTGAAGGTAGGCCTTGGTGCTGTCAAAAAAATGAACGGAGAAATTATTGGGTAAATAGGAACGAATAGTACGAATAGCTGTTCCAATGGCTACTAACACACTCACTTTTTTTGCCAAAATCAATTGGGCTACTTTTTGATACAGTTCTTTTTGGGGCAGGCCACTTTGCAAAATATCGGAAAGAAAAAGTACCAGCGATTTTTCGCCCGTTCGTTTGACCGCAAAATTTAAAGCCAACTCCAATGCCGTCAAATCGGCATTATAGCTATCGTTGATTACGGTACAGTTATTAATCCCTTCCTTCAATTGTAGCCGCATGGACACGGGTTCTAACAAAGGCATTCGCTCTTGAATGTCCGCAACGGAGATTTCTAGTAAGAGCATCGTCGCACAACAGTGTATAGCGTTTTCAATGGAAGCGTCATCGGTGAATGGAATAGAAAAAGAGAAATGTTTTTCTTGGAAAATAACCTTGAGGGTCGTTTCCGAACTTTTTTTATCAATACGAAGAATTTGTAAATCGGCTACTGTTTTTTTCGACCAAGTGAAAAAATGAGGTGCGGATTGTCCGCTCCGTAGTTGTTTAGCAAAAGCATTAAAAGTTTGTTCAACTAATGGATTGTCTAAGTTATAAATTATCGTTTCTGCCCTTTCGAATAGTTTAATCTTTTCGAATATTTTTGACTTCTGTGAGGGAAAACCTTCACTATGTGCGGCACCAATATTGGTAAATATACCGACGTTGCAGTTAATCACTGACGCTAAACGAGCCATTTCGCCCATTTGAGAAATACCCGCTTCGAATATACCTAATTCGTGCTGTGTCTCCAGTTGCCAAACGGACAAAGGGACGCCAATTTGCGAATTATAACTACCAGGGCTGCGAACGATTCGGAAATCGGGATATAGCAGTTGGAAAAGCCATTCTTTGACAATCGTTTTTCCGTTACTCCCCGTGATGCCAATTATGGGAATAGAGAATTGCTGTCGATGAAATCGGGTAAGGGTTTGCAGCGCAACAACGCTATTTTCTACCAGCATAAAATTGGCGGTAGGATACAACGCCGTATCTAGTGGGGTTGTAATCACAAAGTGTCGAACACCTTGTTGGTACAATTCTCCGATAAATTTGTGGCCGTCTTGTCGATTGCTTTTAAAGGCAAAAAATAGGGTGTTCGTTGAAAAAACAAGGTGTCGTGAATCGAAAAGTAGGCGCTCAATTTGTCCTTCGATGGGAGCGTCGTTTAGCAGATGACCACCAATAATTCGCTGAATTTGTTGAATCGAATACGCCATGGATATCTTTGAAGAGCACTCAAAATATTTTTAGATTCGGTTGCTTTTTTATCTACTAAAATTCTTTAGCACAGAAAGCCACTGACCCTATTTTCTCTATTGTAATAATATTTTCTTTTTCCTCTACCTATCGCCACTGATTACTCTTGATTTCTAACACGGAATTAGGGAACACGAAATCAGACGTTGACCAAAGTTTTTTCTATGCTGATTTCTTCTTCCTTTTGGCCACTGCCACTGCTTATACCTTCCGTCTATAAATCAAACCCAATGTCTTTCCGATAGTTCTTTTTTTCGAAATCAATCAACTTCGCATTCTTGTTAGAAATGGCAAGTGCTTCGTGGAAGTCTTTGCCGTAGGAAGTGACTGCCAGCACTCGTCCACCGTTCGTTACGACCTTATCGTCTAGTTGCTTAGTACCCGCATGGAATAGGAGACTATTTTCTACTCGTTCGAAGCCAATCATCACTTTACCTTTTTCGTAGGTTTCGGGATACCCACCCGAGACTAACATGATAGTTGTAGCTGCTTTTTTAGAAATTTGAATGGTCGTTTCTTTTAAATTTCCTTTGGCTAAAGCGACCAAGAGCGCTAACAAATCACTTTCTAATCGAGGTAGCACTACCTCCGTTTCTGGGTCGCCCATCCTACAATTATACTCAATGACGTAAGGGTCGTTTCCTACTTTAATGAGTCCAATAAAAACGAAACCTTTGTAGTCCAAATCATCTTCGGTTAATCCCCGAACGGTAGGTTCGATAATGCGCTCCGTCACTTTTTGCATCAAGGCATCATCGACAAACGGGACGGGCGAGACCGCCCCCATACCCCCTGTATTTAATCCCGTGTCCCCTTCCCCAATTCGCTTGTAATCTTTCGCAATGGGCAACACTTGGTAATTTTTTCCATCCGTTAGCACAAAAACAGAAAACTCAATACCGTCCAGAAAATCTTCGATGACTACTTTTTCGCTGGCCGCTCCAAACTTACCGTCTAACATCGCTGAGAACTCTTTTTTCGCTTTGGTGATATCGTCTAGTATTAACACCCCTTTTCCCGCCGCTAGTCCATCCGCTTTTAGCACGATAGGGGGCGTCGATTGCTCAATGTAAGTCAATCCATCCGCCATTGTGGCTTGGGTAAATTCTCGATAGCCCGCCGTTGGGATATTTCTTTTGGCCATAAACGCCTTCGAAAACGCTTTACTGCCTTCTAACTGTGCACCTTTGGCCGATGGACCAATAACAGGTATGGATTGTAGTGCTTCATCGTTTTTGAAAAAGTCATAAATACCTGCTACCAAAGGCGCTTCGGGGCCAACGATAACCATATCAATTGCAACTTCAAGCGTCAGCTTTTTGACCGCCTCGAAGTCCAAAGGGTCGATAGATACGTTGGTACCGTGCTGGATGGTTCCTGCATTACCAGGTGCAATCCAGATATGACTGCACAATGGACTTTGGCTAATTTTCCAGGCAAAAGTGTGTTCTCGTCCTCCACTTCCAAGAATAAGGATATTCATTATGCTAGTTGGTTTTCTTTTTTTATAAAAGGCAAAGATAGCTAGGAATTTCTCCTAGACAAAGTGCTAACTTTTGCAGTTAAATTCTTTTTCGTCTTTCAAAATAATCTTTGGTTGCTTCTGCTCTAACCATTCATTTATTTTCTTTGAAAAATAGCAATCTTTTTTTACCAAAATGAGACCCATTTTTCCGAACCAATTAGATGTGTAGTTAGTTCTTCCATTATATGTGTCTGTTTCGCCCTAATCTAAATTTACCGAATTACACCACAGTGTTTAGTCATGTATGCCACAACCATAATCCCGAATATTGAAAAGCAGCTTCAATTGCCCCTGCCTGGGAAAAAGGCGCAGTACAAATTAGCAACGAGCAATCGGATGCCTTATAAAAAAGCGCCTGTTCCAAAAGATGTTCGCTTGGCCAGCGTCTTGTGCTTACTGTATCCCAAAGGAGATGAGTTATTTTTACCCCTTATTCAACGAGCGGTCGCCAAAAACGATAAACATAGTGGGCAAATGAGTTTTCCTGGGGGAAAATTGGAAGAAACCGACCGAACTAAAGCGGATGGAGCATTAAGAGAAGCCAATGAAGAAATCGGGATTCGCCCCGAAGATGTCACCATTTTGGGGGAGTTGACGCCCCTGTACGTTCCCGCCAGTAATTTCCAAGTGTTCCCCTTCGTTGGTTTTTTGAACTACGTGCCAACTTTCGTACCGCAAGAAAGTGAAGTGGCGGAAATTGTGGAAGTTTCTTTGAAAGAATTGACCGACCCGCAAACGCTTAAATACAAGAATATGAAGTTTCAAGATGTTTACACGGTCAAAGATGTGCCCTATTTCGACGTAAACGAAAAAACGGTTTGGGGCGCAACGGGTATGATGTTAAGTGAGTTGGTAGAAATAGTAAATCAAGTAAACAATTCGACCAAGTAGAAAGCATAGAACAGTAAGAGCATCATTCCTTCCCAACGAGAGATTTTCTTGGAAATACACATAACGGCAAATATCAAGGTGATGGCTATTAAGAAAGGCATCCCTAAGGTCAACATATTATCGGGAACAGTTAAGCTACCAACGAAGGCGGGAATGGCAACGACGAAGTAAGTATTGAAGATATTTGAACCGAGAATATTGCCGACCGCCATATCCGTCTTTCCTCTTCTGATGGCCGCTAAACTCACAAAAACTTCGGGTAGCGAAGTTCCTAACGCAACTAAACTTTGAGCAATCACTTCCGACCCAATACCCATTAAGGTAGAAAGTTCACTGATACTAATAACTGTGTATTCTGCGCTGAATTTTATTGCCAGGCCTGCTAACAATAAGATAGTGGGACTCTTCCAACTGATAGCCGTTTTCTGGGTTTCTTCGCTCTCGTCGTTATTCAGAGAGTAAACTAAAAAAATAGCCAAAGCAGCCAATAGTAGCACAGCTTCAAAGTAGGTAATTAATTGGTCGTGAACTACAAACCAAAGTAAGAAAGCCGAACTTACCAAAATTGGAATATCTCCACCTAATACTTGGTCTTTTATTTTCACCTGTCGTCCAACAACTGCTACTAATCCTAATACCAATCCTAAATTAGCGATATTGGACCCAACGACATTTCCCAATACAATTTCAGATTCACCAATCAGCACCGCTTCGATAGAAGAAGCCAATTCGGGCAAAGAGGTGCCGAAAGCAACGATGGTGACGCCGACAATGAAAGGAGGAATACCCAGCCCTAAGCCAATTTTCTCAGCAGCATCCACAAAAAAATCGGACGCTTTTAGTAGAACAAAAAGGCTACCCGCAAAAATGAATAGGTTGATTAGAATTTGTTCCATAAATAATATCTTCCTGCTTGTAGTGGCCGCAAAAGTACATCTTTTGTCCGCAAAAGATAGGGCTTCTTCCCTACCAAACAAATATATTACTAGGTAAAGACGGATTTTTTGGAAAAGGTATCGTCATCACGCAAAAAAATAGTCTAATTTTTTTTTAATTAGTAATTTTCGCACAAACCAACCCCTATCAAGTGGTTAATCAATTGATAATCAACGACATTAAAAAACTAATCTTTGCATTTCGGATTACCCCGTAGAATAAAATATGGCTGACTCATCTAATGAAGAGGGAACAAACTTTGTTTTATGGCAAAATTTCTGCATATACTATTGTAACAAAGTAAAGCATCTAAACGCCTCAGGAAGTTGAACAACAATATAAAATGAGAACAAAATCAGCAACTTATTCTTTCTCGATTACTTAGTTACCCATATTTTCAATATATTTGTATAACTTACGTGGTATCATTCTTCATGTACCGAACAGACTACACACATAAATAATCAATTACAGGTTCACTGCACGGTGTTCAAGCAATTGAATAATTACAAAATACATACTGTGAGAATAACTTATTCTTACCATTCTTTCATTCAATATTAATCATTAACATGGGATTAGTTATTTCGCTACTAAACCACAAGGGAGGCGTGGGTAAAACGACTAGTGCAATCAATATCGGCGCTGGCTTAGTTGAATTAGGCAAAAGAGTTTTGTTAATTGATTTAGACCCTCAAGCAAATCTCTCCTTATCACTGGGTATTCCTCGACAAAAATCTACCATATACGAAGCCTTACGAGGCGAATCGGAACTAGTCCCCTACACCGTAAAAGACGGGTTAGACGTTGTAACTTCCACTTTGGATTTATCGGGTGCGGAGATGGAACTGATTAACGAAGCGGGTCGAGAGTATATCTTACGAGAATTATTGGAGGTCGTGGAAGAAGACTACGACTATGTCATCATAGATTGTCCACCTTCCCTGGGTCTGCTCACCTTAAATGCGCTGACTAGTAGTACTTATGTTTACATTCCGCTACAAACGGAGTTTTTGGCGCTGCAAGGCTTAACGAAAATAAAGCAAATCATCGATAAGGTTCGGTTCCGATTGAACAAAAAACTTTCCATTGGGGGCGTCATTGCTACCATGTACGACCACCGAAAAGTGCTTAATCGAGACGTAGTAGAAACCATCAAAAAATTCTTTGGCAAACGAGTATTCGAGACCTACATCCGAGATAATGTCGCTTTAGCCGAAGCACCCGCCCAACGAAAAGATATTTTTTCTTACAATAAAAGAAGCACAGGGGCCAAAGACTATTTAGCCTTGAGTAAGGAGATTATCGAGCGAACAGCACAAGTAGAAGCCTAGAAAAAATTTACCTACTTATCATTCGCTGGTACACAACTCTGGATAAATGAGGTAAAGAGAAAACATTTTTTAAAATCAAAGAATACTTGTGAGTAAGAAAAAATTTAAAGCAGGGCTAGAAAGTCTCTTCGGTGATACAGGTGGGGAAGACCAATTGCCTGGTATTCGTCCACTTTTGGTGGAGGAAGAACCAGCTAAAGAGAAGTCGAATGTTGCTCGAGATAAAAGACCGAAGCGACGGTCTTCCAAAAATTTCACTTCTGATTTGGAAGGTTTATTCCATAATGCGTTAGATAAAGAATATCAAGAAAAAGTAAAAAAGTCCAGTCCCCTAACTAAAGGTCGAGATACGCGTGTCAAAAAACGTAGCGAGCGTCCAGTTATTGGTATTGATGCCCTCATTCGTAGAACCAGCTTGGAAAATAGAGAAGAGATTGGGGCAAGTACACCGCTCAAAAAACGAGTCACCTTCACCTTGGAAAAGAAAAAAATCGAACAGCTAAAGTCCATCGCCAAAATGAAAAAGGCTTATTTGAAAGATATTATGGACGATATTATTTCCGATTATCTGAATGAAAGGGCCGAGCAGAATCCGCCTAGTGCTAATTGACCACAAGGCACTATTTGAGTACTGACTCATTTATATTTTAAATGCAACGCCTCCACGAATTTCGACTCTTCTACAACCATACCATTCATCCCGAGTTACAGCGTATGGAACGAAAGCGAAAGCGTCTTCTGCTTTTGCTTTCCTTATCTATTTTACTACTTATTGGTTTAACCATACTAGATATCTATGTTGATATTCTGGTCATTACGCTTTTTTTTCTCATCTTCATTGGCTTTTACATCACCTTTATTTTTTACCGAATTAGGCAATTTGTCATTACATTCAAACCAAATATTGTCGATTTAATCTTAGATTTTATTGATGACGACATCAATTACGGTACGCTCACTTACAAAGCAAAAGAAAAAATTCCAAAATCTACTTTTCTAAAAAGTCAATTATTCGCAACGGACGCTGCTTACTACAAAGGAGAAGATTATATCCAAGGGAGTTATCGAGAGATGGCTTTCGAGCTTTGTGAACTGAATGTTCGAGAATATTCTAAAGTGAGAAATCGCTTAAACTATATCTTCAAAGGCGTATTTTTTATTGGGCATTTTAATTCTCAGGCCCACAAGGGAAAGGGAAAAATTGTCATCTTACCTAGAGAATTTAGCCAGTACCAGTCCCGTACCATCAAAGAGTTTAATCGAATCGGTGGTAGAAACGCAGAAGACATTGTTACTCGGAAGTTTCGAGACGCTTTCATCGTTATGGCTAATCGACGGGCAAATATTAATAATATTCTCTCGCTCGACATGCAGCAGTCTATTCTGGATTATCGAGAAAAAACCCAAAAAGAAATTTACGTTTCCTTCATTAGTAATCAAATGTTTATCGCCGTCACCGAACCCAAAGATTTACTAGAACCACATATTTTTCAGTCTAATGTCAGTTTTGAATTAGTGCGTGAATTTTTTGAGGATTTACAGATGCTATTTTCCGTGTTGGAGGATTTAGATGTGAATATTGATTAATGATGAGTAGTCAATCCGTAAATTGACCCCTCTCCAATTTTTTGTAAAATGTTTTACAACCTCTTTTCTATTTTACTCGTTGAAAAACTGAGCATTCAGTAATATTTAGTGCGTTAAGTTAGCTAACTGTACTCCGGGACGCATAAAAAAGTGATGTTAAAGATTAGCGAAATAGGTTAGACCTCTCTGAGGTCCTAAAAATCACTTTTTCATCCAGTTTTTGGTATAATCGTTCGCTTTAACTACTGAATTTGTAATTTTACCTGGACAACATTTATTATTAAAAAATCATTTATTATTAAAAAATACGGACAACAATCTCTCTTTTTTTGAAAGAAAAATAT
>JBCCQK010000227.1:0-12309 GCA_039024375.1 Bacteroidota bacterium | reverse complement strand
ACAGTATAAAAGTTAGTTAGATTTTAGTTAGATTATTTATGATTTCCAACTTTCGCCATATATCATTGATGGTAAATCATATGTTAATGAGTAACTGAACCGCATTTTATCAATAACCAGTCCGAATCTGGTTTTAAAAATTGGACAACGAAATGGGTTAGGGTAGTAGGTCTAGATTTGGACTTACCCAAAATGATGTACTCACTATTTTGGAAACAGCGGCGATGGAATTAGAAAAGTCGAATGTTTACCAGCGAAAGGGGCAATTGTTGATGGATTGTTCCTAATTCTCTTTTACATTTTTCTGACGAAATTAGGTATTTAAAACTGCTACCTAAGCCTACCAAAAAATTGGTATTGGTAATGCAAATGTGGTGTCTTAAATTTGCGACGTTAATTGGAACTAGTCTAATTAAGAATAGAATCACCAGCTATGAACAAACGATACATAACCGCTCTGTGTACTACTTTTCTTTGCTTGCTGACCGCCACGGTCTTTTCGCAAAAAGCAAGTGTAGAGGGAATCATTTTTGCAAAAAACGACAACGCTCCTTTGATTGGCATTACTGTTTTTATCGAGTCCATTAACCGAGGAACAGCTACCGACGTTGATGGGAAATATCAAATCGATAATCTTACAGCGGGAACATACCAAATGGCCATTTCGGGTATTGGTTACGAAACAATGCAACGGGAATTCACCTTGTCGGCTGACCAGCAGTTGGTATTAGACGTAGTTTTGGAAGAAACGGCTCTAGCTTTAGAAGAAGTCGTCGTCTTGGGAAAATCGCTAGCCACTCAAGTGCGGGAACAAGCCTACGCCGTGGAAGTCATAGAATCAAAAGGATTTAAGAATTTATCGACTAACGCCAACGATATTTTGGGTAAAATATCGGGGGTGAACATTCGCCAATCGGGTGGTTTAGGCTCTGATTTCTCGTTGTCCCTCAACGGGTTATCGGGCAATCAAGTCCGCATTTTTTTGGACGGGGTGCCAATGGATTATTTTGGAACTTCATTGTCGCTGAATAACTTTTCGGCCAATTTGCTCGAACGGATTGAAGTATATAAAGGGGTGGTGCCGATTCATTTATCGTCGGACGCCCTCGGTGGGGCTATCAACGTTATTACGGGCGGACAAACGCAGTCTTACGTAGATGCTTCCTATTCGGTCGGGTCTTTCGGGACGCACATCGCCTCGTTGAACGGACAATTTAGTGCGCCCAATAAATCGGGTTTTACCGTACGTCTAAAGTCTTTTTACAATACTGCTCAAAACAACTACGAAGTACCCGTCAACTTACTCAATTTTGAAACGGGCAAAGCCGACGAAACGCCAACTTATGTAGAGCGTTTTCACGATGCCTACAACGCCAAAATGATTTGGACGGAAGTGGGTTTTATGAACACTAAATTTGCGGATAGACTTTTTGTAGGGGCGTTGTTTTCGGATAATTATAAGGAATTACAACAACCTGCTAACGCCATCGGGCAAGCCAAAATCCCCTACGGTGAGGTAACACTGGAAGAGGATAAAACGATACTCAATTTTACGTACAGCAAGTCGGGCTTATTGAATCAGCAACTGAATTTGAACGCCTACTTGGTTGGGGTATTTTCGGAGCAACTCTCTCGTGATACTAGCAGTTTTCGCTACGATTGGTTTGGGCAGAGAACGCCTAGTCCGAGTAGTGCTACGGGCGAAATCGAAAACCGAAAAACGCTGTTGACTTTAGAAACTAATAACTATTTGGGTAATCTCAACGCCGAATACAAACTGGCTAAAGGCCACAGTGTGGCGGCGAATTACAGCCTCAATTACTTGGATTTGCAGGGTAACGACCCTTTTAAAAACCAGAATAATACGCAGTTTGCCAATCCCAATATTGTCAACAAACAAGTTTTGGGATTGAACTACACGAACGCTTTACTTGGCGATAAGTTGAAGAATACCGTATTTACCAAATTGTACGATTACCGCATTGAATCGCTCGAAACCAATTATCAAGGAACGGAAATTACGCCTTTTAGAAACGAAAAAAATTACATCGGCTTTGGGGTATCAAGTACTTATCAGCTAGAACATTTTCAACTGAAAGCCTCCTACGAGAACGCCACCCGATTTCCTGAAATCATTGAGCTATTCGGAGACGGACTCAATTTCGTACCAAGTCCAACGCTATTGCCCGAGCAGAGCAATAATTTTAACGTTGGCTTTATTTATAATAATCGGTCTGCCGTACGCCCCGTCATGGTCTCGGTCAATACTTTTTTGCGAGACGCTTCCGATTTTATCATTCCGCAAGTCCAAGGTATCAAGGTGTTTCACATCAACAGTAGCAAAGTTCTGTCCCGAGGAGTGGACTTAGGTAGTAGCTTTAATCTAAACGATAAAATCTCTTTTAACCTTAACGGTACGTACCTCGATTTGCGGGATAATAACCGTTGGCGCAACGGGGAGGTCGGCTTAGAAAATACCCTGTATAAAATACGTCTACCCAACGTGCCGTACTTGTTTGGTAACTTTTCGGCCTTCTACCGAGTGAGCGATTTCTTGGCAGCTGCCGACAACTTTTCGGTCTCTCTTAGTCAAAATTACGTGCATTCCTTCTTCTACCGTTGGGAAAATTTGGCGAGTCAAGGTAAGGGCATCGTTCCCGCCCAATGGACAACCAATCTAGAGTTTGTGTATAGTATGAACGCCGAGCGGTACAACGTCTCTTTTGGCATCATCAACCTATGGGATGCCGAAGTTTTTGACAATTTTCAGCAGTTGCGCCCCGGTCGGACTTTCAACTTCAAGTTCCGCTATTTTGTGTCGGAGTGAGAATGATGGTTTGATGGTTAGATTGTTTCGCTGCGCTGATGGTTAGATTGTTACCAAATACACGTTGACCATCAAACCATCAAACCATCAAACCATCAAACCATCAAACCATCAAACCATCAAACCATCAAACCATCAAAATTAATTTAACCATTCATAAATTTTAAAAAATGAGTAAGCAATTTTCTATTTTTTCAAAGGTAGCGCTGTTGGCGCTAGTAATGGCTTTCGTGGTCAGTTGTGGAGACGATTCGGCGGAGGTAGCTCCCGAAGTGCCCGTAGTAGAACCCGAATTAGTCACCAGCTACTTTTTAGGTATCGAATCGGCTACCGACCCAGCGGTGGATGTTTTAAGTCCCGCTGCGTCCGTTGAGTCGGGAGTTATATCGCCCGTTAATAATGGCTTCGAGCAACCCGCTTGGATGAGTTTCATTCAAGGCAAAGACCAAATTTTCTCTACGGGTTATACGTCTGCCCCCGAGTTTATCAGCTACGAAATGGTGGACGGTAATTTAGTGCAAGGAGAAAGTTTCTTTACCGATATGGGTATCTACGCCATTGACATTGTGGACGAAGGAACGATGGTTCTAATGGGCTCGGCTAGAGAAGGATTTAGTGAGAAAAAGATTTACCAAGTTAACACCAACACCATGTCTATCGAAAATACCGTTTCGGTAGAATTGGGGAATGATTTGGTGGATAGTTTGACCGCTTTTCCCGTGGACATGAAAGTGAGAGACGGCAAATTATTTGTAGCTTACTACAAGGTCTCCGCTACGGGTAATTTTTCTACGCCCAAGTCTAACCAAGCGGAAGTAGCCGTTTTTAGCTATCCTGGCATGCAACTGGAAAAAATCATCACGGATGACCGTGCGCCCAATATTGGGCGGTACTACACCACTAATGCCTTAGAGATTGCCGAAAATGGAGATATTTACACATTCTCTCCCTCTTCGTTGGCTTGTGGTTACGCTCCTGTTCCAGAAACCAACTCTGGTATTTTACGGATTAAGAACGGCGAAACGGAGTTTGACCCCAATTTCCACATTGACTTTGAGACTTTGAGCGGTGGTTACAAAATCAACGATATGTATTACGTGGGTGATGGAAAAGCCGTACTACGTGTCTTGCAAGAAGATGAAACCAATCCCGCTTTCTTGTGGGCAACTTACGCTCCAACGGGCGAATTTCCGCTACTGGAAACAGGTATTTTGGATTTGAATACGCAAACTTTTACCTTGTTACCCAACGTGCCTAGAAGTGGTGGCGGTTGGAATAGTGCCTATATGGTCGAGGATGGTAAATTGTACTTGGGCGTGAGCAATAATACCTATGCGGGTATTTACATTATTGACACCGAGGCGGGGACAGCTACCGAAGGAGCTACCATCGAGGGGAATTACGCTAAGGCGATTTTGTCTTTGACGGAGGAGCGATAATTGAAAAAGGTTTCCTTACAGGATATACTAAATTAGACGTTCCCAACAAATTTTGCTGTATCGAACGGCAAAATTTGTTAAAAGGGTTTTCAAAGGGTGAACGAAAATAGATTTTCAATGAAAATCTATTTTCGTTCACCCTTTGAATCCCCTTTTTTGATTGAAATGGGTTCGATGCCCATTTCAATCAATATTAGTGAGGTGGTTTTTCTTTTTATCAGAAAAACTTATTGATTCTTAAAAAAACAGCCATGAAAAAGCAAAAGAAAAAGCAGTGGACGCTCAAGAAGGTACTCCACCAACTCCATTTATACTTAGGGTTGGTCACAGGCTTAGTCGTTTTTATCATGGCGGTAACGGGTTGTGGATGGGTCTTTCAAGAAGAAATAACGGGGCTTTATGACGATTATAAAACGGTGATTCCAGCCGATAAACCAATGATAACCGTTACCCAAGCGACCGAAATAGCCAAAACCGTTTTTGCCGACAAACACATTCACGGCACTTTATTCGGAGCGGCGGACGAGGCCATCGAAGTTATTTTTTACCAACCCGAACCCGAGTTTTATCAATCCGTTTTTTTGAATCCGTACGATGGGGAAGTGCTACACGTCAAAGACCACTTTTCGGGCTTTTTTCATTGGATGATTGATGGGCACGTTAACCTGTGGCTACCCAACGAAATTGGTAGTCAAATAACGGCATATTCCACGCTGATTTTTTTATTTATCTTGATTTCGGGACTCGTTTTGTGGTGGCCCAAAAAGCGCAAAAATCTCCATCAGCGATTACAATTTGATTGGAAATCTACGACCAGTTGGAAACGAAAAAATTGGGATTTGCACGCCATTACGGGCTTTTACACGCTTTCTTTGGCTTTGTTACTCGGTTTTACGGGCTGCATTATGGCTTTCAATTGGATGTACTACCTCACTTACAAAGCTGCAGGTGGGCAAAAAAATCCTGCTTTTGTCATTCCCGCCAACGAGCCCAGTGCCCAGTTGGTCAACAGCTCCACTACCTTACCCATCGACCAACTCATTCCCAAACTAAAGTCGGAATATCCCGAAGCCCTCTCCTTTGAACTGCATACGCCCGATACGGATACTACCAGTATCTACGTAGAAATATCCTACGAGGAAGGTGTTTATTACAACTCTGATTACCGTTTTTACGACCAATATACCCTCAAAGAAATACCGTCCAATAGCATCTACGGCGTTTACGAAAATGCCTCGTTTAGTGATAAAGTCATTCGGATGAATTACGATATTCACGTGGGAGCAATAGGTGGCTTATTGGGTAAAATAATTGCCTTTTTGGCCAGTCTAATTGTAGCTAGTTTACCACTTTCGGGCTTTTTGATTTGGTGGGGGAGAAAATTCAAAAAATGAAAGCGGTGGTTGGATGGTCAATGTAATAATAACCATCAGCGCAGCGAAACAACCAGCCCGCCCAGCGGCAGTCGGGCGGGTCTAACAATCATTAACATGTCAACAGTCCCCAAATGGATGGCGAACACCATGGAAAAACTTTTCGCCAACCAATTTCACCCCGTCAAAGTAACCGATATGGCCTATTTAGATACACAACTAAAAAGAGTTCGCTTTGAAGGTGATTTAAGCAAAACAAAGTTCAAATCGGGCAAAGTCATTGAATTTAGAGTAGGCGATACGGCTTTTCGACACTATACGCCTTCTCATTTTGATAAAGAAAATGGTGTTTGCGAAGTCCTTTTTTACCTACATGGGCTAGGAGAGGGAAGCGAATGGGCGCATAGTCTTTCTTTGGGTGATAGCGTAAAATTGATGGGGCCAGGCGGTAAAATGGCCTTAAAGGAAAATGCACACAAACATTTCTTTTTTGGAGACGAAACTTCTTTGGGACTGCATCTCAATTTCGCCACTACTGCACAACGTCTGGGCAAAGAATGGACGAGTTTACTCGAACTAAAACAAGAACACCAGCATTGGTCGGAATTAATCAATTTACCTTCCCAAGTCGTGCAGTCCTCATTTGAATATCCCGCCAAAGATGCTATTGCGCTGTTAGAAAATATTGACCATAGTTGGTGGACAACGGCTCACGAGACCATTTTTTATTTGAGTGGTCGAGCTAAATCCATTTTGGCTTTTAGAAATTATTTGCGTATTAAGGGTATTTCGTCTCGGAATATGCAGACTTATCCCTATTGGGCTAGGGGGAAACGGGGGTTGTAGGGGTTAGGTTATTTTGGTAATTAAAAATGAAATGAAAAAAATAACAATTCCAGATTCTCTGATGTCAATGGACAATTCAATAGTCAAAATATTTGATTATCGAACGATTGAGAACGCCAATAAGCAACTGATAAACTTATCAAAAAATACTTTTAGTTTTTTAACAGAAGGCAAAAAAGAGGTGATTACGGGGAATGGTAGCGTATCAATTGATAATACTAAATTCCTACTGATGCAATCTGGACATTGTCTGATGACTGAAAAAGTGTCTTCTAGTAATAAAAGTTATCGAAGCATTTTGTTATTTTTTTCAAACGATGCCATACTTCAGTTAATAAGAAAATTCGACATCCATCCTGCCCACAAACTTAATAAACAGTCAGTTTATTCATTCCAATATGATGAATTTATAAGAAACTACGTAAAAAGTATTATCGATATTTCAAAGCTTCCGTCAAAAAGCAGAAGTAACTTAATGGCTGTAAAGTTTGAAGAAATTATGCTTTTTCTGATTGAAAAAGAAGGGAGCGATTTTATTTTTTCAATGCTTTCTGAATGCAATCAACAAAGCCAAAAACTCATTTTTGTAGTTGAAAGTAATAAATACAATAAGTTGAGCTTAACGGAATTAGCGTTTTTATCCAACATGAGTTTATCTTCTTTCAAGCGAGAATTTGTGAAGCAATACGCCCAGTCACCGATAAAATGGTTTCAAGAACAGAGACTTGAGTATGCCTCCTTACTTTTAAGACAGGAACAAAAAAGAGCGTCTGATATTTATTCCGAAGTAGGATATGAGAATCTTTCCAGCTTTATACAAGCATTCAAATCAAAATTTGGCGTAACGCCTAAACAGTACCAATAATTTTGAGCTTTTAGCAACACTTTCTGAACTGACTCCGATTTTATTACCCTATTATCAGCCGTATTTTTGCATCAGTTTTTAATCACTAAAAAATTTGAACGATGAAAAAAGTAAATTTGATTTTAGGGTTATTGATATGCTCGCTGACGACTACGTTTGGACAAAAGACTTTTACCTTATTTAGTAAGGATATTGGAGGAGAAGCAACAAAAACAGAAGAATTCAATGGATTTGGTTGTACTGGAGAAAACCAATCTCCGCAACTGCATTGGAAAAATGCGCCAGAAGGCACAAAGAGTTTTGCCATTACCATGTATGACCCTGATGCACCTACTGGAAGTGGTTGGTGGCATTGGGTTGTTTTTGACATTCCTGCTAATGTTCATCAAATAGCATCAGGTGCAGGAAATACAAGTTTGGACTTAATGCCCAAAGAAGCTATTCAAAGTATCACCAATTATGGAACATCTGGGTATGGCGGCCCTTGCCCACCCGAAAATCACGGATTACACCAATACATTATAACGGTTCATGCCTTGAAGACCGATAAACTTGGGCTTGATGAGCATACCAATCCCGCAACCGTAGGTTTTTACCTTTGGAACAATGCTTTGGCTAAGGCAAGCATCGTCACGTATTATCAAAGAACAAAAGGATAATCCGATATGAAAATTGACCGTATTGACCATATTGTTCTGACTGTTAGAGATATTGAGCAGACTATCCAATTTTACACCGAAGTACTGGGTATGAAAGCCATAGTTTTTGGAACTGGAAGAAAGGCACTTACTTTTGGCAATCAAAAAATAAACCTACACGAAAAGGGAAAAGAATTTGAGCCCAAGGCTAATTTCCCGACGTGCGGTTCTGCTGATTTATGTTTTATTGCCACAACAAAAATCGAGGCAATAAAGGCAGAATTAGCGAATAAGGAAATTGAAATAGAGGGAGGTATCGTTGAAAGAACAGGAGCAATTGGAAAAATACGGTCAATTTATCTAAGAGACCCAGATGATAATCTAATTGAATTGAGTAATTATGAATGAAAGAAAACTATCTTCCAATAAAGATGAAACAATATGCTTACCTGTATAAACCCAAAACTACCTATGCGTGACCAAAAAGTAACAAAGGAATTTTATACGACCTAGTAAATAATTTTGGGCAACTGGATGAATGCTCGCTGTAACTATTATGCGCTTTATCGTCAACCAATAACCAATATTTTTTCTTAATTGAAAAACCTTTTTTAGGTCACTCTAATTTAATAGTTTTGTCTTGTTAAATAATAATTTTAATGTACCAAAATTATGAAATTGAGCTACCATAAAATAATACTATCCATCTTGCTATCGGCCTTCGCCGTTGTGGTCTATAGTCAAAATGCCACTCTAACTGGTAAAGTAAGCATCTCATCGGGCGAACCTTTAGGATTTACTACAATTGTCCTTGAAAATACCACACTAGGCACGACCGCCGATGTGGATGGTAATTTTATCTTAGAACGTATTCCAGCGGGTGATTATACCGTCACGGTGAAATTCTTGGGTTATTTATCTCAATCCGAGCCAATTACTCTAAAAGAAGGGCAATCCATAGAGAAAAACTTCTCTTTAGTAGAAGACGCTTTAAATCTGGAAGGAGTCGTCGTATCGGGGACTCGCTACGAGCAGGACCGAGTGAATAACCCTGTGGTGGTGGGCGTCATTGACAACAAAATATTCAATGCGACCCAGTCTATCGCCATATCTGACGGTCTGAATTTTCAGCCGGGAGTACGGGTAGAAACCAATTGCCAGAACTGTGGCTTTACCCAAGTTCGACTCAATGGACTGGAAGGGGCGTACTCGCAAATTTTAATCAATAGCCGTCCTATTTTTAGTGCCTTGAATAGTGTGTATGGACTTGACCAAATTCCCACCAACATTGTAGAGCAGGTAGAAGTGGTACGGAGCGGTGGGTCTGCCCTCTACGGTTCAAACGCCATTGCTGGGACGATTAATATTATCACCAAAGACCCAGTGGAAAATGCTTGGGAAATCCGCTCCAATACGGCCTTGATTGATGGAGATGCGCTAGACCAAACCTTCAACTTTAGCGGTTCAGTGGTCAATGAATCGCTAACGAGTGGCGTTACTTTTTATGGCATGAGCCGCAATCGAGATAGCTACGACGCTAACGGAGACGGCTTTACCGAGTTGGTAAAATTAGAGAATACCGTATTGGGAGCAAAAGCGTTTTTCAAGCCGAGTGACCGTAGTAAAATCACCTTAGACTTTAGTGCTTTGGAAGAATATCGAAGGGGTGGCGACCGCTTAGAGTTAGCTCCCCACTTTACGGATATTACCGAAGAATTGGACCATAATACGCTTTTTGGCGGCATCAACTACGAACAATTGAGCAAAGACAACCAAAGTAAAATTTCGGTTTACGCCTCGGCGCAAAGAACACAGCGAGATAGCTATTATGGTGGGCTAGGAGGTGGACGAACCGCCGAAGACAGCACCTTAGCCATTAGTGCTTACGGTTTAACGGAGGACTTGGCGGTGGTAACGGGCGTTCAATACAATCGATATTTTGATAATAATAGCGTCATTGCCGTAGGAGTTGAAAACCAAATCTACGATACCGAGGATGAAATTCAAGGATATAATCGGTTGATTGACCAACGAGTAAACACGACTGGTTTTTTTGCGCAGTACGAATGGAAACCTAATGAACGATTCACCGCCTTACTTGGTGGTCGGTACGATGTATCGAATGTCGATGGCATCTACACCATTGGCGGCATCAATCGGACGGCCGATGTCAATGTTGGTGTTTTCAGTCCTAGGGCTACTTTACTTTATAAAATCAACGATAATTTGCGGTTTCGAGGGGGATACGCCCGAGGATTTCGTGCGCCGCAGGCTTTCAACGAAGACTTGCATATTTCTTCGGTTGGTGGAGAACCGCTTTTTGTGATTTTGTCCGATGATTTGGAAAAGGAAACGTCTAACGCCTTTACGGGTTCTTTAAATTACACCCAAAGCAAAGGATTATCACAAGTCAACTTTCTAGTTGAAGGTTTTTATACCCAATTACAAAACCCTTTCACGCAGGTGAGCCTAGGAGCCGTCTTACCTAATGGTTCGATACTAGAAGAGGTGCAAAATGGGGCAGGAGCGACGGTAGCAGGGGCGAATTTCGAGGCGGGTTATTCGCCTAGCCAAAAATTTGCGTTCCAGATGGGCGGTACCTTCCAGCAATCAAAATTTGACGAGGAGCAGGAGATTTTTGCTCCAGAAGATACGGATGGGGTAAATGCTATTACTGTAGATGAATTTGTCAGAAATCCCAATTTTTACGGCTATTTTACTACATCCTACGATGTTTCTCCCGCCTTTAAGGTTGATTTGACAGGAACATACACGGGTTCTATGATTGTCCCCAGAGTAGTTGGGGCGAATGGTTCTCCCGATTTATTAGACGCCGACCCGTTTTTTGACGTGAATCTAAAAGCAAGTTATTTTTTCAATATCTCCAATGATTTACAGTTAGAATTGAGTGGTGGGGCACGTAATATTTTTAATAGCTATCAGCCGACGTTCGACGCTGGACCAGAGCGGGATTCGGATTTTGTTTATGGCCCTGCTGCTCCTCGGTCGGTTTTTATTTCGGTGCGGATTGGTCATTTGTATTAGATTTTTAGACAAGCTCTAAATGGGTTTAGTGTGAGCATGAATTTCTTGCAGTTAGAGAGTGGGTAAAAAATAATCTACCTTAAAATTGACGGGGTACACCGAAGTGCTATTGATAGCCCACATCTTTTTTTTGGTGAAATGAAGGGGCTTTAGCCTCGAATCTGTCTGTAGGTTTTGCGATTTTAACCAGTTTTGAAGGAGCTTTAGCTTCGACACCAGGTCTTTTTTAGTGCCGAAGCTACGCTCCTTTGATATATTTTATAGTAATTCACCCATTTCTACAGACAGGGTCAGAGCTAAAGCTCTTCAATTTACTTCTTTCAAAAGATGTGGGGTATGGATAGGACTTCGGTGTACCCCGTCAATTGGGTAGATTAAATTTTTCTAATTACGTAGTAAAAAGGGTTTTCTTATAAAATTAGTTAGCACATCGACCACATTTTCATAGCCAATCATTTCAATAAGAAAACTCTTGTAGTAAAATTAGGCTACTAAAAGAGTTGGAAATCATTGCTAAATTCATTGCAATATTAGTATCTGTACCTACCGCAAGCATGAAGAAATCAATTCCAAAAATAGGTTTCAAGAATTCCCCAAAAGTTAGTTTTGACTTTGAAATCCTTCCATTGCGTCAACTTTTTCAAGGGCATTTGACGGGAGCTATTACCGACCATTCTATCATTGCACCCCATCGGCTGTCTTTTCACATGATATTCCTAGTTACCAAAGGAGAAGGGCAGCACTACATTGACTTTCAATCTTACGCTTACAAAAAAGGCAGTATCTTATTTTTGACCAAAGGCCAAATCCACGCTTGGGAAGTGAAGGAAGAGAATGATGGGTTGCTTATCGTATTTTCGGAGGCGTTCCTACAGCAATCGTTTGGTTTCTCTTCGGTGCTTCAATATTATCGGTTATTTAATTACCAGTTATATACACCCATTCATCAGCTAGAGGCATTCCAGTTTGTTGAGTTTATGGACCTTTTTAGTAAATTGAAACGAGAATATAACGAGCCAAATGACTTTGCCAAAGAAAAAATAATCGGTTCCCTAATGAGCTATTTATTGTTAAAAGCGGAGCGATTGACTCGACAAAAAAAGTTGCCCGTTGAAAACGAGCACTACCAAAAACTCTTTATTGACTTCAAAAATTTATTGTTTGCTAATTACAAAAATGACCGAAATGCGGCTTATTACGCTGATAATCTGGGGATTTCTTATAAGCATTTGAATGAAGTTTGTAAAGCGACCATCAATCAGACCGCCAAAGCTTT
>JBCCQK010000226.1:0-12390 GCA_039024375.1 Bacteroidota bacterium | reverse complement strand
TCAAAATCATGTTCATCCTAAAATCCTGTCAAATAAATATAATCCCGTCCAAAAACATATTACGATAAAAACATAGAATCATGCCCATTTACCACCAACTAGGAAAAATCCCCAAAAAGCGCCACACCATCTTTTGTCAACCCAACGGAGAACTGTATAACGAGCAGCTCTTTGGCACCATCGGCTTCGACGGAATGTCGTCTCTACTCTACCACGTACACCCGCCAACGGCCATCAAAGAAATTGGCAAAGTAGTGGATGTCAGTCCGAAAGTTGCGGTAGCTAAAAATCTGACTGCCAGAAAATTGGTCAGTTTTAATGTACCTCCCGAAGCTGACTTTTTAGACTCAAGAAAAACGCTGTTGGTCAACGCTGATATTCACATTGGAGTAGCGGCGCCCCAACAATCTTTGACGAATTACTTTTATAAAAACGCCGATGCGGACGAGCTGCTTTTCATTCATCGAGGAACGGGGACTTTGCGAACGATGTTCGGTAATATTCCCTTCGAATACGGCGATTATCTGGTGATTCCAAGGGGAACTATTTATCAAATAAATTTTGACACCACCGACAATAGAATCCTCTTCGCCGAATCGTTTCATCCTATCTACACGCCCAAGCGTTACCGCAATTGGTTTGGGCAATTACTAGAACATTCGCCGTATTGCGAACGCGACTATATTTTACCACAGGACTTAATAACACACGACAAAAAAGGAGATTTCGCCATAAAAATCAAAAAGCAGGGCGTCTTACACGAGTTAATCTACGCACATCATCCTTTTGACGTGGTCGGTTGGGACGGTTATAATTTTCCCTACGGGTTTTCCATTCACAACTTTGAACCCATCACGGGACGCGTCCACCAACCGCCGCCCGTTCACCAAACCTTTGAAACGAAGGCCTTCGTCGTCTGTTCGTTTTGTCCTCGACTGTACGACTATCACCCAAAAGCCATTCCAGCGCCCTATAACCATTCGAACATCGACTCCGACGAAATGCTCTACTACGTCGATGGCGATTTTATGAGTCGCACCAACATCGCCCCTGGACATATTTCGCTACACCCCGGCGGTATTCCACACGGCCCGCATCCTGGCACCTACGAAGCCAGTATCGGTAAAAAAGAAACCAGAGAACTAGCAGTGATGATTGACACCTTCAAACCTCTGCAGTTAACCGAAGCGGCGCTACAAATTGATGATGGGAAGTACTACCAATCGTGGGTAAAAGGTAAGTGAGTTGGTAGTAGCAGTGGCAGGAGGCAGTAGCAGTGGCAGTGGCAGGAAACAGTCAGAACTACACCAGCAAGTAAAACGGTCAACATCTAAATCCCCATACGGGCAAGCTGTTGTCCAAGTCAACGTCAAACAGAGCATCCGTTGTCCTAAGTAAATGAGTGGGCGGTGGCAAGTAGCAGTAGCAGAAAGCGGGAAGCAGTCACAACTGAACCAACAAATAAAACCGTCAACATCTAAATCCGTGTCACTCTATTCCGTGTTACTAAAAAAGTAGCAGGAAGCAGGCGCAACGAGTCAGCAACTCTATTGTACCCTTCAACGAAAATTTTGCGAAGTTAAGTAGCCATCAAAGAGAAAATATGCGTATTCCAATACCCAAAAATAGCGACTTCACGCTCCATAACCTGCCATTTGGCATCTTCTCTACACCAAGCCGAACCAAGCGAATAGGCGTCGCCGTTGGTGAACACATCTTAGACCTAGCCGCCGTTGCGCAACTCAACGTATTCGACTTCGACCTAAATGTGTTCAACCAATCCGTCCTCAATAACTTCATCGCTTTAGGAAAGGCTACCACAAATAATGTAAGAACCAATATTCAGCAATGGCTACAAGTCGAAAAATCCCCCATTTCGGACCATCTACAAATATGGGTCAAACAGTCCGAAGCAACCATGCACTTGCCGCTACAAATCGGCGATTATACCGACTTTTACTCCAGCATAGAACACGCTACGAACGTTGGGAAAATGTTCCGCGACCCTGATAAAGCGTTGTTGCCCAACTGGAAACATCTGCCCGTTGGCTATCACGGTCGGACTTCTTCCATCGTTGTGAGTGGGCAAAACATTCATCGACCGAAAGGACAAATTTTGCCGAAAGGCGCCAATGCTCCTATTTTTAAAGCGACCGAAAAGCTAGATTTTGAATTAGAAATGGCTTTTGTAATTGGAAAAAACTCAACGTTGGGCCAAAGCATTTCCACGGCGGAAGCAGAAGATTATATTTTCGGCATGGCGCTTTTCAACGATTGGTCGGCAAGAGATATTCAAAAATGGGAATACGTTCCCTTAGGTCCCTTTTTGGGAAAAAGTTTTGCGTCTTCCATGTCGCCTTGGATTGTAACGATGGAAGCCCTCGAACTCTTTCGAGTAGCAGGACCTAAGCAACAGCTAGCCGTTTTACCCTATTTACGATACGAAGGGCCTAAAAATTACGACATTGATTTGAGTGTTTCCATCCAACCCCAAGATGGGCAAGAACATACGGTCGCTCAGTCTAATTTCAAATATATGTACTGGAATATGGCGCAGCAATTGGCACATCACACCAGTAACGGCTGCAATGTAAACGTAGGCGATTTGATGGCGTCGGGTACGATTTCGGGGAAAGAAGAAGATAGCTACGGTTCGATGTTGGAATTGTCTTGGGGCGGAACCAAACCGATTGCTTTGCCAGATGGTACCACAAGGACTTTTCTCGAAGATTACGATACGGTTACGATGCGTGGAAGTGCGCAAAAGGGAAATGTAAGAGTAGGATTTGGAGAGGTTAAAACGACTATTCTACCAACTGCAAAAAACAATTTTTAAGTAGCTTTAGTGGTTCCAGCCCGTACGGGCTGAAACCACTTTGCACACGACTATTTTGCCAACTGTAAAAAACCATTTTTAAATAAATGACCACAACTTTCAAAACTATCGACCCGACTCAATTGCCCACGAACGAGGTGTATCAGCACTTGTCAACCGCCGTTGCACCCCGTCCGATTGGTTTCGCTAGCACTATCGACAAAGCGGGCGATGTCAACTTAAGCCCTTTCAGTTTTTTCAACGTATTTAGTGCCAATCCATCCATTTTGGTATTCTCCCCCGTCAAAAGTAGTCGAACCAATCAACACAAAGACACTTTTTTAAATGTACAAAAAGTGCCCGAAGTGGTTATCAATATTGTGAATTATGCAATGGTGGAGCAAATGTCATTGGCGAGCACCGCTTACGAAAAAGGAGTCAACGAATTTGTAAAATCGGGATTCACACAAGTTCCTAGTGATGTTGTCCGCCCGCCGAGAGTCGGCGAATCTCCGATTTCGTTTGAATGCACCGTAGAGCAAATTATCCAATTAGGAAATGGCCCAGGCTCGGGGAACTTAGTAGTTGCCAAAGTGGTTAGAATGCACTTGAACGAAGCGTTCCTAGATACAAATGGGCAACTAGACACGTTAAAAATGGACTTGGTAGGCAGAATGGGCGGCAGTTGGTATTGTCGAATGACGCCCGAGGCGCTTTTTGAAATTCCGAAGCCCATTCGTAGAAAAGGAATTGGGGTTGACCAACTCCCCGAAAGTATTCGGCAAAGTTCAGTACTGACGGGGAATAATTTAGGGCGATTGGGTAATGTGGAAAAATTGCCTTCGGGAATTGACTTTGAAGTATTAATCAATCGAGAAATTTTTCAAAGCATCCTCAACGATAGTCACACCAACAAACCACAAAAAGTCAACCAATGGCACCGTTTGGCACAACAAAAATTGGAAAATGGCCAAACTGATTTGGCATTGCAATACTTACTTTTATGTGACTGGTGGTCCATTCAAAATTGATAACTACTTACCAATTGTTTTTTACCACAAAGGTATGGAGTTCACAAAGCATACAAAGTTCTTTTTCGAGCGCAGCTTTGACTTATTGCTCAATTAAACTATACTTACTTTTGGTCAATTTGCTCTTTCAAATTTAAAGATGAACAAACTGCGCTCGAAAAACTTTATGGACTTTGTGTGCTTTGTGGTAAAAATTTACCGTCCTAAGTAGTTATCAAAATTGATAAAAAAGATAGTAAAATATGATACCCTTTAAGAAATATCTACAAGAAGTGTCCACTTACGAAGGTGGAAAATCGGTCAGCGAAGTAGCACCGAAAGGTATAAAAATTCATAAATTATCTTCCAACGAAAATCCACTCGGAGCGTCTCCGAAAGTAGTAGCTGCTGTTCAAAAACAGCTACAGCAATTATCCATCTATCCCGATGGAACAGATACGAGGCTGAGAACCGCTTTAGCCAATTTTTACCAAAACCAACTCTCCGCCGAACAGTTTCTGACGGCCAATAGCGGACTAGCTTGTATCGAATTAATCGTTCATGCTTTCATGGAACAAGGTACCAACGCCATCTATTGCAATCCAGCTTTTGGTCCGTATCACGCTTTTCCCAAAAAGATAGGTGCCACGGCCATCGACATTCCATTAATCGGAGATAATTTTTCGTTAGATATTCCAGCTATTTTAGCGGCTGTAAATGAACAAACACGGCTTATTTTCGTGACGAGTCCGAATAATCCGACGGGGACGCATATCCCCAAAGCCCAATTAGATGAGTTGATAACCAAATTACCCAGTCACGTTATCTTAGTCATCGACGAAGTGTATTATCAGTTTACAGACGCCCCAGATTTTGTGAGGCCGCTTCCTTATGTACTAGCGAATAAAAATATTATTGGTATTAATAGTTTTTCAAAGGCCTACGGACTAGCAGGGTTGAGGATTGGATACGCCTATTCGACTCCCGAAATTGCTAGCTATCTACGTCAGCTTCGACGGCCGTTCATGATAAATAGCTTGAGTTTCGAAGCCGCCATTGCCGCTTTGGACGACAACGATTTTATTCAAAAAACAGTGGAATTGGTTCACCAAGAAAAGCAATTTCTTTACCAGTCTTTGGATAAACTAGACGTGAAATATTGGAAAACACAGGCTAATTTCATTCTAATCGAACCCGAAATGAGTCCACTTGATTTTGAGCGGTCTATGTTGGAAAAAGGAATCATGGTTCGTCCCGTAGCAGGTTTCGGCGCACCGAAAGGAGTAAGAGTTACTATTGGAACGCACCAAAGTAACGTCGCATTTCTAGAAGCGTACAAAGCAATTAAAGCGGCAGCGATGGTTGAATGCTAAAAAGTCAATACTGCTGCGCTCGTAAAAACTTTGTGCGCTCCATATACTCCATACCTTTGTGGTAAAAAAACCAAGCAAAATGAGTACAGCTAATTTTTATCCAATGCCAGCAGCCCCTCGGGCAAATCCATCACCATCGTCCGCTTTTCAGCATCCGTTAACACAATCAATGCTTCGTTCAGTGGAATGAGCACTTCTTTTTCATTGATTGTCAACACAGCCATTTCTTGTTGTGGAAAAGATTCTATGCGTTCGATTTCGCCCAATTCGCCTAATTTTTCGTCGTGGATGATGTAACCGATATAAGGCAAGTAAATCGTTGTTGTGGGCACATCAAATACCTTTTCCTCCAAAGGAATCAAATCGGATTGGCGCAAAAAGATTTCTTTACTCGTCAGTTCAATGGCCTTTTCTTTGGTGTCTATATCCTCCAATTGTAGCGTAAAAGGCGTATCAAAGTTAATAGCTTCTACGAAATAGGGAATTTTACGCCCATTTAAGGCTAAGAATACGACTTCTGCTTGGGCAAAATCTTCCAGGTAGTGGTCTTCGATTTTGAGTTTTAATGCACCTTTAACCCCGTAGGTTTTTTTGGTAAATCCAATACTTTGATAGGTAACTGCTTTTGGCATAAGTACTATTACTTTTACCTACAAAAGTAAACGATTTGGAAATATTAGTGCCTATTCTAAGGTTTTTCGTAGAGAAAGTGGTTCCCGCACGCGAAGTTCTGGAACCACAAAATACGTTTAAAATAAAACTATTCTACAGCGAATTTTTCCGCAATTCTTCTACGGACGCCCATCCTTTCCTCAAATCTTGATTAATTACATCGGGCCATTTCACCTTAGGATTTTCTTCTATTAATTGCAATATTACTAATTGCCGTGGCGACAAAAATTGATTCGGCAATTTGCCTTGCCCAATCCAACTGTTCACCTTTACTGCTTGCAATTGCGTCATGGGAACGTGCCGATAATTGGTTCGACCGAGGTAATATTTCGGGTCTTTGTCCAAACGAAATTGCCCTTTTTCCGCTACTTTGCTTTTTCCCAAAATAGCTGCCGATTGCTGAGCTTGTTGGCGGTCGTCCGTAAAAACTTCACTGGCACATTTAGCCGCATTCGCATTTTTCAACAAATCATCGTAGGCTAAAACATCAGGGTCATAAGTCACATTGACGACTTCCCGACCGTTCATAAAACCTGCCTGCGTCTCCAAAACACCGTCCAATTTGCCAATTTCCTTTTCGCCCGTCCAAAAGCAAAACATGGAAAAAGTAGCCGAGGCGGGGATTCCTTGTAGGCCTAGTAACTCTTCTTCTAACAAGCGTAAATAGGTCGGCACTACCAAATTTTCCGTTTCTAATGCTAAACGCATCGCCTGCACGACTGCCAATTTATTATACTTGCCATTTACTCTGGGAATGATGTCCTTTTTATCGGCTTTTACAATTCGAACGACGGGATTATTCCACGAAGGCTCTCGATAAAAATTCAGTACTTCGGCGTCTGCGCCTTTTTTATTGTTGTGAATGGCCACGGGAATAAACAAGGTTTCAATGGCCTCTACAATCAGTGGGTGGCTCAGAATATTTGCTCCGTAGCTGCGGCAGGTACTACAACCTGGGACTTCTTGGAAAAGTAAGAACACGGGCTTTTGGGTCGCTTTGGCTTTTGCTAATCCCGCTTCAAAATTGCGTTCCCAGTGGATTTTACCTAATTCTACGGGGTTATTATTGGCGAGTAAGGTATGGGTTGTTGTTAGTAGTAATAGGCTTAGTAGTCCTTTCCAGTTTGATAGCATCGTATTCTTTTTGATTACAGATTCCGACTCTGGAGAGTCGGGTTACATTGGATTTCGACTCTGAGGAGTCGGGGTACATTTGTTGTTGTGGAATAGGAAACGAAATCTTTAAACTTCTTGTTGTGGCAGTAATTCAACTCCCAATGTTAACTCAATTGATTGTCTCCATCAGTACGATTTTTTATTCGCAAGTAATCCCAACCGCCTTAAAAACATCACTGCGAATGGCATCTATCGCCCTTTGAATAGTCTCGTCTTCTTCGTTATAGACCATAAAATAACTAGCGGGCGTCCAAAGTTGCGGCCCCATCCAAGCTCTAATTTGGGTTAACACGTGGGGAGAAACACCTTCGGAAAAAACTGATTGTACTAGCGCCTTATCCGATAAATTGGCGGCCAAAAAAGCCTTAAAATTGGCGGTGAGGTCTTTATCAATCGTTGTATCTTTTCGAAAATCGTTGCCCGTTTTAAACTTGTTCAAATAGTAATTTCGATAAGCATCAACGTGATAGCCGACAAAACGATAGACAATCCCCGTATTATTGAGTTGGGTCAACTGTGGCGTAGATTTAGCTACGGTGGGTAAATAAATATCGGGCACAATTCCGCCTTGACCTCGAAGGATTTTTCGACCCGACTTGGTTTGCCACTTAACCGATTGGGGATGTGGTAGGCGATTCGTAAATCCGCTATGATGTACAGAATTGGCGATATTTTGGTAAATCCAGTCCTTGGCCGAATCGAATTGAAAAGGTCGTTGTAAAATACGTCCCGTCGGCGTGTAGTATCGGCCAATAGTCAAGCGAACCGCCGCACCATCTTCCAACATATACGATTGTTGAATCAGCCCTTTTCCGTAGGTCATGCTGCCCATTACCAAGGCCCTATCCCATTCCTGCATAGCGCCCGTAAAAATCTCGCTGGCACTAGCGGTAACGGCATCGGTCAAAATGACGACTTTCCCTTTTTCAAACAAGCCTCCCGCAGTGGAAGTAATGGCGGATTCGGGCAGTCCTTTCCCTTTAGAAGTCATAATAGTTTTACCTTCGGGTAGAAACTCGTCGGCTAGATTGGTCGCTCCTTTGACCACTCCACCGCGATTACCTCTCAGGTCAATGATTAAATTTTCAACACCTTTGGCCACCATATCTTTCAAAGCTTCTTGACATTCGCCCACCGTTTTCATCGTAAAACGGTTTAGTTTTAAATATCCGATATTGTCCGTTAAAACGTAGGCGGCGTCCACACTAGCGGCAAATAAACTAACGCTCGTCACCGAAATACTTTTGATAGTCAAAGGGTTCTTGCGACGGATTTGAAAAGCGAGCTCCGTCCCTCTATCGGCGATGATTAAGGTATCAATAGCTTGAAAGTTCTGCCCGACGGTATTGATATTATTGATGGATAAAATTTTATCTCCCTTCCGCAAGCCCGCTGTCCCACTCGGGCCCGTTGGGTCAATATACGTGATGGTTGCCGTGTCATTTACCACGTAGTAGCGGATTCCGATACCGTCATTTTTTATCCCTTCGTCGGCCTTTCTTTGTTCGTCCAACTGCTTTTTGGATTGGTAGCGGGAAAACGGGTCCAACTCCTGCAACATTCGAATAATCGCCAATTCGGCCAATCGGTCGGCGTCCGTCGAATCGACATAATGCGCATTTAAATAAAAAAACGTCCAGTCTAACTTTTTACCCGCCGCTCCGCCGAAATATTCTACTTCTTGGGTGAAAGATACGGTATAGATACTGCAAAAAAACAGCGTCCAAATAATAGCTAATTGTTTACTCATAAAAATTTTTCTAATTAATGCAAATTGCAGACTATAATATATGCTTCCTAAGCAGGCGATACTTTGCCAGTATCTCCTGCTTCTTAAAAGCAAAAAAGAAAGAGATGCTGACAAGGCATCGCTTTCTAACCGTTACCCGCAACTTGAATCAATTATAAATAAAAAGCAACTTCTTAGCCATTTTTTGATAAGAAGTCAAAGGACTTCATTGTAGATAGATTTAGTGGTTTCAGCACTTCGAGTGCTGGAACCACTTTCAATTCAAGAAATTTCAGAATAAACAATACCTATTCGAACAAAAACTACTTTACTTCTCGGGAACCACCAAAGCGGGCACTTCCAAATTTCGATACATTTGATTATAAGTCGCTATCTCTTTATCAATAATATGAGTCAGTGTATTTTTAGATGCTTCCCATTCGGACAACAACTCTTTCAAGCGCATTTGGACGCCTTTCGTTGGGCGAGGGTCGTGACTATCAATCTTGCTTTTCAAATTCATAAAATGGGAATTGAGCTGATTGGGGAAATTGATGACGTCTTGGAACGTTTTCTGCTTAGGCTGAATTAGCTGACTTTCCCAATCTTTCAGCGCGGCAATGACCGCTTCGCTTTTAGCCAACAAAGGCTTCGCATCGGGGTTTTCTTCCAAAATTTCTTGCTGACTCTTTAACTGACTTTGCACTTTCCGCATGGCATTGACCGATTGGTGTATATCCAAAAGAGCCACATCTATTTGTCCCAAAAGCAGTTGCTGCGCCGCAAAATCGGCGGGCTGCGCATCTAACCTTGGGTCAGGCAAAATGGTTACTGACGCTTCGGATTGATTCGTTCCGTCCGACAAACGCAGGCGATATTTACCGGGAGCAACGGAACTACCTGCGTAACTTCCATTCACAAAAACGTTGGGAATAGCGGGAACAGAATTTCTTCTAAAATCCCAAACGAAGCGATTAACGCCTTGCTTGGTTGGCAACACTTTAGCGGGACTCGGGCCACCTTCGTATTTTTTAAAGTTTTTATCTTTTTCACTGCTGTACGTTCGAATTTCATTCCCTTTTTCATCAAAGACCGTCAAAGTCAGCGTTGTAGAATCCAATTTTTCGGGTAAAAAGTAGTCAATCGAAACTCCGTTTAGCGGATTTTTCCCTAGATTTTCGCCGCCGCTGCGACCACTAAACGTTGCTTTTACCGCTGGTTTGGGTGAGAATAAGTGCAGCATTTTTGCTTCGGTAATGGTTCCTTTGGATTGCTGAATAGCGCCCAAATCGTCCAAAATCCAGAATCCTCGACCCGACGTAGCAATGACTAAATCGTTGTCTCGAAAGGTCAAATCGGTGATGGGCGTTACGGGTAAATTCAAGCTAAACGGTTGCCAGCTTTTTCCTTGGTCGTTGGATAAATACAAGCCACCTTCCGTACCGGCGTACAACAAACCCACCTGCTTGGGGTCTTCTCGAACAACCCGTACAAAATGGTCTTTATCAAAGCCGTTCGTAATTTTAGTCCACGTTTTACCAAAGTCTTTGGTCACATAGGCCATTGGTGTAAAATCGTTGAACTTATATTTAGTAACCGCCAAATAAGCCGTTGCGGGGTCGTGCAAAGAAACGTCAATAGCATTAATTATCGCTTCCCCGACGTTGGGCGGCGTTACGTTGGTCCAATTTTGACCACCGTCCTGCGTTACGTGTACCAAACCGCAATCGCTACCCGCCCAAAGCACTTGGTCGCTATGCGTAGAAGTGGCCAAATAACTAATCGTATTATAGTTTTCTCCCCCTGCGCCTTCAATCGTAAAGGGAACACCTCCCAGGCCTTGTTTGTCTTTTTCATTTCGGGTCAAATCGGGGCTAATCTCCGTCCACGATTGTCCGCCATCGGTAGTTTTTAATACCTTATTTCCACCGTGATACATTACGGAAGGGTCTTGCGGCGAAGCGACAATCGGCGAGTTCCAGTTGAATCGATATTTCATATCCTTTGGTACCATTCCCAAACCAATAACAGGATGGGCCATAATATCCTTAGACTTGCGGGTTTTAGCGTCCCAAACGGACATAATTCCGTGGTACGTTCCTCCGTACACCTTTTCGGGATTGTCGGGGTCGAAGGCCAAAAAGGCGCTTTCCCCACCCGCAACGGGATACCAATCTTTCCAACCAATACCACCAATGGCTCTACTGGCAATACTGACGGTAGAATTATCCTGCTGACCACCATAAATTCGATACGGAAATTGATTGTCGGTAATGACTCGATAGAATTGAACAGTAGGCTGATTTTCTTGCGTGGACCAGGTTTTGCCACCGTTGAAACTAATGGTTGCACCGCCGTCGTTGGCCACAATCATATTATTAGGATTATCGGGATTTATCCAGACATCGTGTTGGTCGGTGTGGCCAATAGCCACTCGCTTAAAGGATTTTCCACCGTCGATTGATTTCAAAACGGGTGCATTTAACACGTACACCGTATTTTCATTCGTCGGATGGGCAAAAATTTCGGTGTAGTACCAAGCACGGGCAATCGTCACTCGGTCCTTCGTGGTGTGCTTCCACGTTTTACCACCATCATCCGAACGATACACGCCCGCTTTGTCAGGATGAGATTCGATGTTGGCGAAAACGACGTTAGAATTAGCGGGGGAAACATCTACCGCTACTTTACCCATTTCTTCGGGCAAGCCTTTGGTCAGTTTTTCCCAGTTTTCACCTCCGTCCACCGACTTGTAGATGCCCGAACCGGGACCGCCACTGCGTACCGTCCAAGGCAATCGACGGTGGTCCCACATGCCTGCGTATAAAATTCGAGGGTTATTGGTGTCCATGCTCAAATCGGCCGCTCCCGTATTTTCGTCCACGAAGAAGATTTTTTTCCACGTTGTCCCACCGTCCATTGTTTTGTAAACCCCTCTGTCCGTCGTTGGCCCGTGCACCGCCCCTTGCACCGCTACGTACACTACGTCGGAGTTTTCGGGATGAATGCGCACCGCTGCGATGTGTCGAGACAGTGGCAAGCCTACATTTTTCCACGTTTTTCCAGCGTTCGTTGATTTATAAACTCCATCTCCAAAAGAGGTCATCACCCCTCTAACGGGATGTTCGCCCATACCCACGTATATAATATTTGGGTCAGAAGGAGCAACGGCAATGGCGCCTACCGAACCCGTTTTTAGTTGCCCATCGGAAATATTTTTCCACGACACGCCCGCATCTTCCGTTTTCCAGATGCCTCCTCCCGTGCTACCCATGTAGTAGAGCATTGGGTTTCCCCGAACGCCCGAAACGGCGACGGAACGTCCGCCTCGAAATGGACCAATGTTTCGAAATTTTAATCCACTGTACATTTTGGCGTCAACGGTTGAGGTAATATTGGCAGCGGCTTGCGCTTGTTGCTTTTTCTTTTTTCTTTTTTGTGCAAAAGAAGGTGTAGCTAGTAAACCAATTACTAGGATAAGAAGAGCATTTTTTAGTACAACTGTCATAATATCTGATTTTATTTGAAAGGCTAATATAGGAACAAGGATTGAATTTAGGAAGGATTTAAAGATGGAAGGTCTAGGTAAACGTTCAATGGGTGATTTTAAAAAAG
>JBCCQK010000225.1:0-12396 GCA_039024375.1 Bacteroidota bacterium | reverse complement strand
GAAGAATTAGCAGACAAAGAGGTAGACAAGACACCTGTCTTGCCTACTGTGGATGCTTGCTCTAAGGCAACCTCCTTGGTGGCATAAAATTAATATTTTTTTCAAAGAACTTCTTGGTTTTTTACATAGTACCTAATCACTCCAAAATATCCATTCGAATATCATCAATATAAAAAGTAGCGGGCGCATCTGATTCGAGGAAGAAAGATAGCGTTATTACTTCCGTATCATCTGGTAGGCAGAAGATTTGTAATTCTAAATCTTTGGAATAGCTAGGTCTTGCGCTAAAGGCTGTCAAAGTTCGGCTATCGAAAAAAAATCGTTGTAAATTACCCATTTCGTCTCGCTCTCGTAGGCTGACGCCCATTTGGAATCTTCCCTCCACAAAGTTTTCTGCTCTGGCATTGACGGTTAGCTTAATGTTGCTGCACTCTTGAAAATCGGCAATTTCAAAGCGCTGTAAAGCAATGATATCTGCAGTTGCATCTGGCGCTACAGTAATGGCTAGGGCGGATGTACTATCTACTCCATTGAGCGAATCCAGAAAGACGGTATTGCTCGTATCTGATTGGCTAAACAGTTGCCAGTCGCCCAGTCCATTTTCAAAATTGGTTTCAAAAATGGTCTGCGCTACTTCACTTTTCTCAATAAAATCTGGGCGTGGAGTACTTTGGTCGAAAAGTTCATTTAGGTAGTACTCCCGCAGTAGTCCATCCCTAAAGAATACGCTAAAATTGCTACAAACCGTGCTGCACATCACCGATTGGGGGGCGCTATTTCTGAACAACCGCCCGTTGGTATGAGGTCTGCTCAACAAGGCGTGACCCAGCTCGTGGAACATAAAGTTTTCTTTCTCCAAATCATTCAGCTCTGTCCAGCAGTTTCCTTCATTGCGTATTTCTACTCTAGGCAGCCCCGTGCCCCCGTAGTCCCACCAGCCGTAGCCGCAAAACCCCTGTCCTATGGCTTCGTTTCTGCTAAATTCGTCTACTAATCTTGCCGTTAAATTATTGATGGATAAGTTGACCCCTCTTTGACGACCTGCCTTGATAAAGTTGTCGATGTACGGTTGAAAACGGGGGTCAATACGAAGGATTGGGACTGGAGTCGGTGGTGGTGTAGGTACTTCAATGTCTGCTTCTTTTTTGCAAGAAAAAAAAGTTAAGCTACCCAGCAAGATGAATACAAAACAAGCAGTACGGGTCATAAGGAAAATTTAACACTATTATTCTTAAAAGCACTCGCCTCGACAAAAATTAAAAATCGTAATATGAAGAAGAGGAAATTACTGGATAATGGGAAATTATCCAGTAATAGTGCTCCATATTGTCCAGTAATTTCCTATTACTGGACAATTTAAGCTTCTTGAATCGCCCTCATATTATAAAAAATATTTTTTGTCGGGGCGAGTGTCTTAAAAGTTTAGCTGAAAGTCTAACGGGAAATTATAGATTCATTGTTCATCATTTGTCATCCATCCATCATTATTTACAGTAGTTGGTTACTGCATTATTGCCAACCATAATAACTTTAAAATCCAAGGAAAGGATTAAACAAAAATGAGTCTATTCACTACTTTTTGCCTTGGTCGAACCGAAATAAATTTTGTACCCCTTCTTTTTTTGTAGTTAGAAATGATTTTTGTTTAAACTTCTTATATTTACGCCTGTTAACAAAAAGAAAGAACTATTCATGTTCTGTTTTTGAGTAAAATCTGCTATTGCGTCGTTCGATTAATAAATGATTGACAGTTTCCAAATCAAGCAAAGGGCTAGGTAGAAATTATAAAATTTGTCTAACTAGTTACTAGTCAACTAATTATTATTCACTGTACTAGCAAAAGCTGTTTTACGAATAGACAACTTTTTTAAACCTTAAAACACATTAAATCATGGCTTTTGAACTGCCCGATTTACCCTATGCTAAAGATGCGTTAGAACCACATATTGACGCTAGAACGATGGAAATCCATCACGGAAAACACCACAACGGCTACACCACGAAGTTAAACAAAGCTATTGAAGGCACCGATTTGGAAGGACACAAAATTGAAGATATTTTAGCAAAAGTATCTCAGTATTCTGCTGGCGTTAGAAACAACGGTGGCGGTTTTTACAACCACTCTTTGTTTTGGTCAGTGATGTCTCCCGACGGCGGAGGGGAACCATCTGACCGATTAAATATCAAAAAAGCCATCGACCGAGATTTCGGTTCTTACGACAATTTCAAAAAAGAATTTGCCGCCGCTGCGGGTTCCCGATTCGGTTCTGGCTGGGCTTGGTTGTGTACCGATAGCGACGACAAATTATTCATTTGCTCTACACCCAACCAAGATAATCCATTGATGGATGTTGTACCCGAAGACGGTACGCCAATCTTAGGATTGGACGTTTGGGAACACGCTTATTACTTAAATTATCAAAACCGACGACCCGATTACGTACAGGCGTTTTTCAACGTGGTTGATTGGGCGGCGGTCTCCAAGCGATACAACGACGCAAATCCTGGCGCTATGCAGGAATAAGAGCTTTTTTTTTACTTTTTTTTTTTTTTACTTTTGGAAGCCCGATGCTTTGCGTTGGGCTTTTCCATTTGTAAATACCATAGAAATAGGGTTCGACTCTGGAGAGTCGAATCACATTATTGTTGCCAAATAACCGTACCACGATTCTCTAGAGTCGTATCACCCGTACCACGACTCTCCAGAGTCGTATCAATCATCTAACTATGAATTTTAACAAAACGATTTACCTACTGCTATCTCTATTTGTGCTAGAAAATTGTGCTCCACCCGAGTCTTCTACCGAAGCAATAATCCAACCTTTTTCTGTGGTATGGACCTTAGAAAAAAACGCACCCGACGATACCCAAAGCCCTCGTCAGTTTGCCGAATTTGAACTTAAAAACAACGGAAGTACGACGATTACTAACAATTGGGCGATTTATTTTAACCAAATCAGTGGCCCCATTTCGGGGGCAACCGAAACGGGCAATGCCATCATGGAACACATCAACGGTGATTTTTATCGCCTACTGCCCGCCGATAATTTTATTTTGAAAGCAGGAGAATCGGTTTCTATAAAATACAAAGGGGCAAATTGGGCGATTAAAAATAGCGATGCCCCCGCTGGATTATACGTTCTTTTTGAAGCGGAAAATGGGCAGACGGTCACTTCCGTAAAGATTGAGAATTATACGCTTACGCCCTTCGAAACGGAAGCGCAACTAACTCGTCTGCCCAATGATAAATTTCCAATACCAACTTACGAATCCCGATACGCGGAAAATGCGAAGCTGTCAAAATTGAATAAATCGGAATTATTACCGCTTATTCCGTCACCTAAAGTTGCTAAAAAAGAATCGGGTGACTTTATAATAGACAACAATTTTTCCATCTGCTATTTCGGTGAATTGAAATCAGAAGCCGATTTTTTAACTGCAAAATTTGATGAAATTGGATGGGATTTGCCCGTTTATGATGGAGGGAGTTGTACCAAAAATGCGATAAAACTGATGACCTCTTCTGCTCCTATTGAAGGAAAATCAAGTGAAAGTTACCAAATAAGAATGGACGCCGAAACGGGAATGATTGAGATTCAAGGAACGGATGCGGCGGGTGTTTTTTATGGGATTCAGAGTCTATTGTCGTTGCTGCCCAATGAAGTATATGCGGAAAAATTGTCGGAAGTGTCCTTGGCGAATTGGTCGATTTTCGATGCGCCTCGTTTCGGTTATCGAGGGTTAATGCTAGACGTTTCCAGAAATTTTCACAGTAAGCAATCCGTCAAAAAGCTACTCGATTTAATGGCTACGTACAAGCTGAACAAATTTCATTTTCATTTGACGGACGACGAAGGGTGGCGCTTGGAAATTCCTAATTTGCCCGAGTTGACGGATATTGGAGCCGTTCGGGGGCATACGTTAGACGAACAAAATCACTTACAACCGGCCTACGGTTCTGGGCCGTTAACCGAATCGATTGGTTACGGTGGTAGCGGTTTTTATACCGTGGAAGATTACGTGGACATTGTTCGTTATGCGGCGGCGAGACACATCGAAGTCATTCCCGAAATTGATTTGCCCGGACACGCCCGTTCGGCTATTATCCCTATGCGGCAGCGGTACGAACGACTGATAAAAGCGGGAAAAACGGAAGAAGCTAACGAATATTTATTGGATGATGCGAACGATGCTTCCGAGTATAAATCGGTTCAATCGTACAACGACAACGTTATCAATGTTTGTCAACCTTCGACTTACCGCTTTATCACTAAAGTCGTGGATGAATTGGTGGAAATGCACAAAACGGCAGGAGCACCGTTGAGGGTATTGCACACGGGGGGAGACGAAGTACCTGCAGGTGTTTGGTTAGCCTCTCCCGAATGTAAATCTCTTTTAGAAAAAGATAAAAGTATCGAAAACACCAAAATTGGCTTGACTACTTACTTCTTAGAACAATTCAGTACTATTTTAAGCGAAAGAGGACTGGTAACGGCTGGGTGGGAAGAAATAGGTTTAGAATTAGCACATCACGGAGCGCCCCGCAAACCCAATACCCAGTTTGTGGATAAAAACTTTCGTCCCTACGTTTGGAACTCCATTTTCGGTTGGGGTGGGGAAGACATCGCCTACCAGTTAGCCAATTTGGGCTATGAAGTAGTATTGTCCAATGCGTCCAATTTATATTTTGATTTGGCCTATGACAAAGACCCCGAAAATGCGGGGTTGTACTGGGCGGGGTTTGTGAACACCCGCAGTGTGTACGATTTCACGCCGTTAGATTTATTTAAAACTGCCCAAATGGGTCGCTTTGGTGAAGAAATTGACCGAATGGCTATCGCAAAAGGAAAAACGAAGCTACAACCAGCCGCCGTCAAAAATATCTTGGGGATTCAAGGGCAATTGTGGAGCGAAGCACTGATTAACCCCGAGCGATTGGAACTGGCCACTTTTCCAAAATTACTAGGATTGTCCGAAAGAGGATGGGCTACTCAACCCGATTGGGCTACCCAAGTGGATGAATCGAAGCGTTTTGCTAGTTTAGACCAAGATTGGAATCAGTTTTCGAATATGCTGGGACAAAAGGAAATGGACCGCTTAGACCACTTGCAAGGAGGTGTTGGTTACTACATTCCGCCACCCGGAGCTAAAGTGGAAGACGGAAAGTTGTACGCGAATACCGCTTTTCCTGGCTTGACCATACGCTACACAACGGACGGTACCGAACCGACCTTAACATCTACGGTTTACACTCAACCCATTTCAATTGACCAATCCGTTCGATTAAAAGTATTTAGTGAAAAAGGACATTCGAGTCGTTCGGTGGTGGTGAAAAAAGGGCTGGAGAATTAGGTGCTGGATACTCGATACTGGATGCTCGTTTCTAGATACTGGATACTAGTTTCTGGATACTGGATGCTCGTTTCTGGATACTGGATACTAGTTTTTGGATACTGGATGCTCGTTTCTGGATACTGGATGCTCGTTTCTGGATACTGGATGCTCGTTTCTGGATACTGGATACTCGTTTCTGGATACTGGATACTCGTTTCTGGATACTGGATGCTCGTTTCTGGATACTGGATGCTCGTTTCTGGATACTGGATACTCGTTTCTGGATACTGGATACTAGTTTCTGGATACTGGATGCTCGTTTCTGGATACTGGATACTAGTTTCTAGATACTGGATACTAGTTTCTGGATACTGGATACTAGTTTCTGGATACTGGATACTAGTTTCTGGATATGCTATATTGATGAGATACAATGGAATGAGTGGAAGTTAAGGGATGTCTTGACTATCTTTCCTCGTATAAGAAGTGCTACCAGCATTCAGCATCTAGTATCCAGCATCCAGCATCCAGTATCCAGTATCCAGTATCCAGCCACCAGCACCCAGCCACCAGCATGTTAAAAAAATGTTTTTCTTTTCTTAAAGCGTCATCAAATACCCGTTTTTTATCGTTCTTGAAGTTGAATAATAAATATTGCGTAGCGGTTCAAATAACAGTGATGAAGTATTTAGGGAAACATTATTTGTTAGAGTTGTACGATTGCCCGCCAGACTTGCTGAGTGAGTTCGAGCCGATTGGGGCTATCATGAATCAAGCGGCGTTGGAAATGCGTGCGACAATAGTAAATAGTAATTTTCACCACTTTAACCCTTATGGCGTTTCAGGAGTAATCGTCATCAAAGAAAGCCACTTGACGATTCATACTTGGCCAGAATACGGCTACGCGGCCGTGGATGTGTTTACTTGTGGAGCTATTGATATTGATAAGGGCATCGACTACTTAAAACAACATTTAAAGGCAGGTTCTTCGGAATTAAAGCAATTGGGAAGAGGTAGGGAAGACAAATTTAACGCTGGAATTGAACCCAAAGCTACTTAAATGACCACTTAAATCAATTTAGTCTTAGCATAGGGATAGTCAACACTTGGTGCGGTAACAATAAAACAATCACTTACTTACCGCTCTAACATTTCCCAAAACTGCTCAAAAATCAATCCCGTAAATCGTCTGTCATTCGTAATGATTTGAGCCTCTCCGAGCATTTTATGCTCAAAAGGAATGGTCTTCTTCTTAGACGTTTGCATCTGATTGGGCAGTGCTACGGTGACTAAATACTGGCCATTTTTGGGTAGGGTAGCTTTGTTGACTACTACGCCTTCGATAAGTCCATATTCAGCGGGCTTGTAGGCACTAAAAGCAATTTTGACGGGTTTCCCCACTTCGATTTTGACGGAGGCTTCGCTATTGACCCACAGTTTTCCTTCGATGCTATCTCTGGCGCCACTAGGAATAATCGAGAAAATTTTGTCTCCTTTTTCTACCAATGTTTCCTTGGCTTTCAACTTTCCTTGATAGACCAGTGTACCCGATTCGGGGGCCACAATGAGGTGTTGGGATTTCCAAATTTCCACCTCCGTTTTCAAATTAAGTAAGGTCAGTTCTAATTGTTTTTGTCGGCTGTTTTGATTCCCTCGAACATCATTTTGGACCTTTGTTTTTTCTAATTCTTGGTTCTGAATTTCTCTTTTCTTTTGGATGATTAATCCCTCTTGGAGTTTTATATCGTCTATGAGTCGGTTGTATTCGGTATTGAGTTGTTGAATGGGCGCAATGTCGTCAGGGTTGCGAGTTTTTTCATAAACTTTCTTTAGCTCTTCTCGGCGCTCGGGAATTTTATCAATTAAGGCTTCTTTTTCAGTGATTATTCGCTTTGAATTGGCGATTTCTTCTTTGAGTGCTTCAATATTTTGATTGTATGTTCCAATGGCTTGGTTAACGTACAAGCTAGTGTTGATGCCATCTCCTCGAAACAATTGTAAGTATTCGTACAAATCTTTTTTGAGGGAACCAATATCTCCAATTTCGTATTCGGTTAGGTTCGGAAGTCGTTTGTTTTTGGGGGTAAAAGCAGACAGTTCTTCACTCAATGCTAGAATCGTTTCCAAATTGCCCGTGTTATCATTCAAATGGGCCAAAATTTGGGACTTTTCCACTTCCGTATTTTCGGGTGCGGCGTGGCTGATTTTGCCCATTAGGGGAGCGGCCACATCAATGGGTGGGTTAGAGGTTTCCAATTGAATACTTGCCGTAACCGTTTCGGGTACTTCTAAGAAATAGCCAACGGCAAATAGTGCCAGAAAAGCGACTAAAACGGCCGTAATGCCGTAGCGGTGTAGCCAAGAAGGTGGCTGGCCGATAACTTCTTGTATGGCTTTACTGCGCAAGTCAAAACTGTCGTGTTCTTCTAAGATGTCGATGATGGCTATTTTTTCTATTTTTCAAAAAGGGCTTCTAAGAAAAGCAAAAATAAGGAAATTGGAATCGAATTAATCTAAAAAGTCGAGTTCGTCACCAATTATACAAATTCGTTACCAGCCCCAAGTGCCCGCTCCACCTTTAAACGGGCCGACAATATCTTTGGTTATCCATCCACCGTAAAAATCTCCTTCTTGTGCGTTGACCAATTCGTCGTTCACGTAAGCAGCGTCAATTTTACTAGCGTAAAAAGCCAAATAGTCTTTGATGGGTAAAAACCGCCGACTCGGATTTGGATAGCTCCAAGCTACCGAAAGTTGTTGTTTATTGGGTGTCTTCAAATTCCAATACGCTGCGCTTCCTTTAAATTCACAAAAAGAACTTTTATTAGGAACCAATTCCAAAAACTCCATTTTTAGGTCGCTTTGGGGCAAATAGTAAACGGGTGGGTGGCTGGTTTCTAGCACCCGATAGGCTTGATTCGTAGAGGCAATTTCGATGCCGTCAAATAGGATGCGCAAATGTTTATTGGTACGTTCTAGTTTAGGTGGACGCGGGTAGTCCCAAACGCTTTCTTGTCCCGCTTTGGGAGAGATTCTTTTCATAGTAGGAAGGTTGAGAGGTTAATAGGTATAGAGGCTGACAGGTTTATAGAGATGAATCGGGTTGATAAGGCTTACGAGGTGAATGAGGTACATAAGGTTGATGAGGTGGAAATTGAGTAGAACCTTATCATCTTCATTGACCCCATGAACCTTAATAGCCTAGAGATACCGCTTTACCTTTCAACCTCCTAGCCTCTCTACCTACTTAATCATCACCCCTTTTTGATGCAAAAAAGGAATCGTTGTGAAATTCATTTCGTCGATGCTGCCTTTGACGAAGACGTATTTTTTATCAAACATGTGGCCGTTGTACATAAAACTCACCCAGTACTCGTTGGTCAAGCCGAATAGTTCGGTTTGAATGGGTTCGATTTGTTCCATTTTGTTGGCCTCAATTTGTTCAAAAAAATGACGAAGGGTAGTGGTGCGGATTTTTTCACCGTCTAGTTCACCGTACCCTCTACTATTAACAAACACACTACCGATGGGTTCGTTTTTAAAATTGATAATGTAAACATCCCATAACTCTTTTTCATCTACTCTTGGTACAATCGCAATGGCGAGGTCCTTCACTTTTAAATTGGGAATATCTTTCATCATAGGTTATAAGTATGAAGTATGAAATATAAAGTATATCCAAAACCGTGTAAAAAAGTGATTTGCTGTTTTGGAAATAAATCGACTATTCGGCTACTCGTCGAATGTTGTTAATTGTTGAAAGCGAATTAATTAAAACTCATTGAGAGCATCCATTTAGTATTGTAAGTCGCTGAAAATGAACTAATTATAATCTATTGATTTTCAGTTTATTTGGTTCTGACCGTTCACCGTGAACCGATAGCCAACTATTTACGTGGCATATTCAAAATCAAATAGTTGAGCAAAATGCTTTTTGACCACTTCCATAACCTCTAGAATATCAACAGAACGACCTAATTCTTTAGCCAAAGAAGTAACAGTTTTATCTTCGTCATTGATGCCGCAAGGCACAATGTAGTCGAAATACGTTAAGTCTGTATTCACGTTAAACGCAAAGCCGTGCATCGTCACCCAACGACTTAAATGGACGCCAATAGCACAAATTTTTCGGTTCGGTTCTCCGTTTTTTCTCTTTATCCAAACCCCCGTAAAGCCTTCAATACGCGTGCCTTTAATGCCATAATCGGCCAATGTTCGGATAATGGCTTCCTCCAAGAACCGAACGTATTTATGAATATCGGTAAAAAATTGGTCTAAGTCAAAAATTGGATAGCCAACTATCTGCCCCGGGCCGTGAAAAGTAATGTCTCCTCCTCGGTTGATTTTGTGAAATTCGATGCCCTGCTGTTCAAGTTGCTGTTCGTTTAGGAGTAAGTTATCTAAGGAACCACTTTTACCCAACGTGTAAACGGGTGGATGATGACAAAACAATAAATAGTGCTTGGGAGACTCGTAGGCGGGGTCGTCCAACGCCAAATGTCGGTTGGCCAATTTGCGGTCAATGACTTCCTTCAAACGGATTTTTTGGTAATCCCAAGCCGCTTGATAGTTCATCAAATTGAGGTATTCGTAGGTCACTTTTTCCATGCGGCTGCAAAGTTAGGCTTTTAAGGACTTGGAGTCAAGCGGGTTATGAGTGGAAAGGGAATTTCATTTGAATACGTCGGTAGGCACATCAAATACTATCCTTATATTTGCAGTTGTGTTTTAGCAACGGGTGTGACAACCGTAGAAAAATAACTATATGACCTTTGACGAACTGAATTTGAATAAGCCGCTGTTAAACGCGCTCGACGAACTAGGCTACTACCACCCCACGCCGATTCAACGAGATGCTTTTTCGGTGATTATGTCGGGACGAGACGTAGTGGGGGTCGCCCAAACGGGTACGGGAAAAACGTTTGCTTTTTTACTGCCCATCTTGCGACTACATAAATTTACTAAAGAAAAAGCACCCCGTACGTTGATAGTAGTCCCAACGAGGGAATTGGTCGTTCAAATGGTCGGCGAGATTGAAAAACTGAGTACTTACATCAATATTCGAGTCGGCGGTGTTTACGGTGGAACGAACATGAATACGCAAAAAAATATCGTGTTGGAAGGCTTGGATATTTTGGTGGCCACTCCCGGACGATTATTAGATTTGGCTTATACGGGGGCTTTGAAATTGCGTTCCGTGAAAAAACTGATTATTGACGAGGTGGACGAAATGCTGAATTTGGGCTTTCGGCCCCAATTAAAAAACCTACTGGATATTTTGCCCGAAAGACGGCAGAACTTACTTTTTTCGGCAACTTTGTCCGAAGAAGTCAACCAATTGGTGGACGATTTTTTTGACAACCCGGTAAAAATCGAAGTGGCTCCACACGGCACTCCCTTGGAACAAATTGAACAATTTGGGTACGAAGTGCCCAACTTTTATACGAAAATTAATCTTTTAAAACATTTATTGAATACCGACGAAAGTCTCGTTAAAGTCCTAGTGTTCATTGACACCAAGAAAAAAGCGGACCGCTTATTCGAAAATATGGAAACCGATTTTAAAGACAAAATCGGAATTATCCACTCCAATAAATCGCAAAACTATCGACTGAACACCGTTGAGCAGTTTCATTTGGGGAATTATCGGACGCTAATTTCTACGGATATTATGGCCCGAGGACTCGATATTTCCGATGTAACGCACGTCATCAATTTCGATACGCCCGAAGAACCGACAAACTACATTCATAGAATTGGTCGAACGGGACGGGCTGACAAAATTGGACAAGCCATCACCTTCATTTCGGAAGCGGAACAACCCTTTCAAGAGGCCATCGAAGCGTTGATGGATAAACAAATTCCAATGTTACCTTTTCCGGAAGGTGTCGCTGTTTCCACCGAACTGATTCCCGAAGAACGGGTCGAACCTGCGGGTAAAAATTACTTGCCACTGCCCAAAATGAATCAGTCAAAAGGGGCGTTTCACGAGAAAAAACTGAAAAATACCAAAACCAATCGGGCGCAAGAAAAAAGGATGGCTCGACGGCGAGAAAAGCAAAAGGCTAGACGACGGAAGAAGCGTTGATTCTCTAATTATTTTGGACAACAAAAAGGTGTTACCGCCTGTTAGAGGACTCGGAAATCAATATTTATAATAATCTGTAGTTTTTATGAAAATGCTGTTTACACATAAGCTAATTTCTAATGCAAGATATTGAACCATACTACCGTTGGCGAGACAAGTACATCGCAAGTAATGACCGTCGGTCTCCTTTCTATGGAAGGAGTTATAGTGAGTTCCATTACACCAATAAAATTTATAACTATTACATTCATCCACAATGGGACGAGTTTGGTTCGTCCACGCTTTATACAAAAATTCTTTTTTTGGACTATGATAAAGGGTACGCCATTCTAGAGTTTATCGGTGAATGGAACGATGCGCTGCACAACGACATTATGATTTTGAAGCGCAATCTACTGGAACCTTTGATGGACAAAGGCATTTATAAGTTCGTGTTAATCTGTGAAAATGTGCTCACTTTTCACGGTGGCGAAGATGATTATTACGAAGAGTGGGGCGAAGAAGTGCGGGATGAAGGCGGATGGATTTGTTTTTTGAATGTATCAAATCACGTGGAAGACGAGATGAAAGAGTCCCGTTTGCAGTACCATGTCAATTTTGGTGAATATTACAACGAATTGAATTGGCGACCTCATAAACCGACTTTACTGTTTGAAGTAGTCGAAGCCTTGGTGAATGGAGATATTCGACGTTTGGTGTAGGTAGAGAAAAATTGTAACTACTTAGGACGATGAACTTTTACCACAAAGCACATAAAGTCCATAAAGTTTTTCGAGCGCAGTTTGTTCATCTTCAAATTCAAAAGAGCAAATTGGCCAAAATTAGTATGGTTTAGGGATGAGGAAATAAATAAACTACGCAAGATTTCGTCGAAAATTTGAATTTTATCAAGGCGATTTTTTTGAAGAATAACGGGTTATTTTAGGAAAAATCAACGAAGAGAAAATTCAAGTTTTTAGAAAGATGCGTAGGTT
>JBCCQK010000224.1:0-12428 GCA_039024375.1 Bacteroidota bacterium | reverse complement strand
ATAAATACTGCCGACCATTGGGCCACCGTAGATTGTTTTGTATTCCTGCCCCAGCAAGTTAGACGCCGCCGCACTCAAGGTATATTTACCCAGTTGGTAGGACAGGCTCGTATCTACCGTAAAATAGGATGGAATATACCCTTTGCCGAGGGTAGAAATAAAGTCGTAATCACTAGCGTAGCGAGCGGCTACATCGAATCCCAGTTGTTTGGGTCGAACCGACCGTCGAAGACCTACGTTAAAGCGGTCCGTCGGTGTATTGAAAGCGGGACTAACGTAGCCGAAGCCGGTATCTTCCGAAAGGATGCGATAATTGTTGTATTGGTAATTTGCGTACAATTTGTATTGACGTTGTAGAACGTACTCCAGAGAAATTCCGACACCGTAAGCATTGACCTTATCTTTCAGATTAGCGTACAATGCGTGTATTTTGGGTTCCCCGTTGATTCCTCGAACCTCTAGGTTCGCTCGTTCTACAAAATCGAGGTATCGAGTGCCGTAAGCGTTGAGGTCTAATAAGACTTTATTATCCATGATTATCGCTTTGTAACCCAATTCGACAGTGGTATTTCGTTCGGGACGCAGACCTTGGTGACGATAACCTAGTTCTTCTTCGAAGGCCTCTTTCAATTCGGCACCTGTGAGGTCTAGAAATGGGTCGTAGTAATTATCCAAATTGTCCATTGTACCACCGAGAATAACGTGATTCGGCGATATTAAAAAGTTGATATATTGCTCTTGTAAACCGGGGTTGCGTACACCCGTTGTAAAAGACCCCCGAAAATGATGATGTTTATCTGGGTCAGGGGTATAGACGGCTGCCAATTGAGGGGTAAAATTGAGTTTGAAATTAGTGTGGTAATTTATTCTTCCTACTAATGATACCTGTAATTTTTGTTGAAAAAACCGATTAGAAACTTGTCCAAAGACACTAGCCTCCAACAAAGAGATATTGCCCGCATAACCTATGGCTTTACCCGCTGCACTATTGACCAACAACCGATTGTCGTTAAAAAAAGCACCGTCAGAGTCAACATTGTAGCGGCGTAGATTGCTACCGATTTGTACCTTCCAATTTTCTTTTGGCAAGTACTCCGCAAAGTTATACAACAAATCCGCTTGCCAAAAGGCGCTGTTTTCGGCTAGTTTTGCACCAATGACTCCGTTTGGATTGAATACGGTCGGAGAAGAAGCACTAGCGCGACGGGCGTTTTCCCAAGCCACCGAGCCTACGGGCGCCATTCCCTGGTCGGCAAAAAATCTTGCACTTTCAATGTTATTTTTTGTGAATGCTTGAACTTCTCCCGCATACGCATCCACGAATCGCTGACCCCAATCTTCGTTGCTCAGTAATTGCGTTTGAATGGAAGCCGCTAGATACGAACCCGACCAAGTGTTTTTTGCCCGTTCTTGACTGTGGTACCACCGAGCGGTCAACCCCTTTCCTCGCAGTTCTATTTTGTGATGTGTCAAATTAAAATCGTAGAACGGGTAGTTAGTCGTGTGTCGCAAAATGAGGTCCTGTAACGAGGATTTGTACAAGTAGGACAACTGCCAATCTTCGTTTATTTTATAATACAATCCCAAATTAAGTCGATGATTCGATACTCGAGAATTGAACAGTTCCGCTTCGGTATAGCCCGTTCGATGCAAGTCGTCGTAGGGCCAAGCGAACGTTTGACCACCCGAAGTAGTTACTTGTTGTCCCGTTCTAATTACTTTGGTAAACGCCTCCGTATCCTTATCACCGTGTATATTTACCGCATCGTAGTTGGCTTGATTTGGATTGACTAATGTTGGATGTTTAGCGGCGGGAATAGCTGGATTGATATCCGTATCTCGTTCGCTGAGGTCGTGTGCAATCCAATCTTTGGTTAACACTCCCTCGTAATCTACCTTAATCGCCAATTTCTTGTTAAAAGATTTGGCGTAGCGAATACCAAAATTATTGTAGGCATTGACGCCTGATACCGAATGTTCAGTCACGCCCGATTTCAAAAAGGCGCTCAATCCTTGATGAATGAACGGGTCTTTGGATTGCATCAATAAGATGCCATTGAAGGCATTGGCACCGTACAGCGCCGAGGAAGAGCTAGGTACAATTTCGATAGATTGTACGTCGAGTAACGAAACCCCGCCCATATTGGAGTACACGCCAAAAGCGGGTGAAGTCACATCCATCCCGTCTAAGTGCATCAAAAATCGTAAATTGTTCATATTGGCGAACCCGCGGGTGTTGACTACGGCACCTGCAATGGAGCCTTTCACAACTTGGACGCCTTTCAAGTTGGCCAAAGATTCTATCATCCCTTCCGCCGAACTTGATTGAAGCGTTTCCATATTCAGTTTTTCTACCGTAACGGGAGCTTCGACGAAGCGCTCAGAATGTCGGGAAGCACCTACTACCACTTGATTGAGCAAGACTCCTCGGGCGCTCATGGCTATATTCAAATCGTACTGATTATTTTTGGTCACTCGTACAAGCTTATCTTTGTAACCTGTGTAAGAAATCCGTAGGGTGTAAGGCGGCGCTTTGGGGGTATAAAAGCCAAAGTTTCCGTAAGCATCGGTTGCAGTCCCTGCGTGGTCGTTTTCCACTAGAATATTGGCACCAATAAGTCCTTCTTTTGTAGCGGCATCAATGATTTTGCCTTCGTTCCATTTGGCGCCTTTCAAATGCCTTGTTTCATTTTTCGCTTCGTCGATGGGAGTGTTCCCTTTTCGATTGAGTGAAAGATGCCCTCTTTTTTCCAATTTACTAATTTCGCTCCAGTGTCTTTTTAGCTTGCGCAAATCTTTTTTACCCGCTTTGGATTTGCTGTAAATCACGTAAAATTTATGACCGAAGGTTTCGTATTGAAAAGGCGTTGGCTGTAGCAGTCGATGGATAGCTTGCTCGACATCTTCCGTATTTCGTAGCTCAAATTGAACGGTAACGGCCGACAACTCCTCTGGATTGAAGGAGAAATGAATATTGTAAGCAGCTTCAAGGGCAGATAGTACGGTCAAAAGGGGTTGGTCTTGCACCATTCCGTTGGCCCGCAAGGGCAGATACCCAATAACATAGCAGCAGAGGGCCAGCACCCAGGGCTTAACTATGTAACTCCCTTTAGTCATTTACTAATGTTTTTTTGTTTGTTTTGATAAATTTGTTTTCCGTTGATTTTAGCGAGTTAAGTTGTGTTGAGAACGTACTCTTGTAAATCTGTCGGCACAACTCGGAGAGTTGTGTTACATCAGACCAGAACTCTATTGCCCTACGATTAGTTGTTTTCCATCTAATCTTACGGGAACATCCAGCGTCTTTTCCAAAATAGAAATAGCCACTTGGCGTTGGTCAATGGGTAGTGCCAAAGTCCTAATTTCGTTAGCTAAATGGGCTTGCTTCAAGACGACCTGCCAGCCGTATATGGCCGCCATTTGCTGGGTAATCTCTTTCACGGTCTGCTCTTTTAACGTCAAGACTCCCGTTCTCCAGCTTCCCGTAGAGGAATCGGCCTTTTTGTGAGCAGTAACTATTTTTTTCGATGCTTTAGAAAATTCGACGATTTCCCCTGGCACCATTGGTTGAGTTACTTCGGAAAGTTTGAGCTGAATTTTCCCTTCTTTTAGATAGACTGCGGTATTTGGTTGTCGCGTGTTGACATTGAACTGCGTACCCAGTACCTCTACCGTCAACCCTTCGGTCACTACTTGAAATTTCGCCTGCGTAGCGGGTTGTTTACTAACTTCAAAAAATGCTTCCCCCTCGAGCCACACTTTTCTATCTTTTCCCTGTTTCCAGTTATCGGCCAATCGTAAGGTCGAATTGGCATTCAAATGCACCTTAGACCCATCGGGTAGGTTGACCACTTTCAATTCGCCAAAGTTAGCGGCGTAGGTAGTGGGAAAGTCCGTTTGAGAGAATTGCCTCCAAACCAAATTTCCTCCAATTCCAACGAGCAATAAGACGGAAGCGGCAACTAACCACGTCTTAATTCGCTGCATTGGGCGAATCGTAGCGGTTGTTGGTACAGTAGTCTTGCTGGCGACTAAATTATTTTCGAGAATGGTAATAAACGATTCGTCAACTTCTAAATTGGTCGGCGTCTCGAAGAAGGTTTCCATACTTTGCAATAACAACTTTGCTTCGGCGATATTATTTGCTTGCTGGGGATATTGTTGCTGAAATGTTTGCCAATACGCTTGATTATCAGCGGTTGGCTGCAATACCCAACGACGGAACTCGGCGGACTCTAGAAAGTCACTCACTTCAAATTTGCTATGTACTGCTTCTTTCAACATGCTAGTTATTTAAAACGGTGTACAGTGATTTTTTTGTGAAATTTCCGTTTTGTTACAGCTAGATGCCCTTAGTTTTTGGTTTGTAACCTTTAATCAGCAGAAATTTTTTTAAAAATTAGGAAACGGTAATGAAATATAGAGGAGAGTGGGGATAATAGTTTACTACAGAGGGTACGTACATGACTACCGACCTCTCCTATTTCCTAAGTTTCTTCAACGCCCGATACCCATAATTCCTAGCTACCTGCTCGTCCACTTCCAAAAGCGCCGCAATATCTCGATAAGAAAGGTCTTGAAAATAGCGCAAATAAAGTACTTCTCTTTGTACCGGCGGTAGGCTATTCAAGGCATTGATAACTTGCTTTTTTTGAAGAAATTGTTCCTCTTGGTCAATGAGTATTTTTTCGGGAGAAGCGTTCGGCGAGGTAGGTTTTTGGCTCATATGGTTCTGATAGTCGTTGCGAACTTGTTGCTTTTTTTGTTGCTTAATTTGTGCTTGGATGAGGTTTGTACGGATAGATTTTAAAATAAAGCGTTCAATGTTATCCACTTCTTTCAAGCGTTGGGGGTGCTCGACTAGCCACATAAAAAAATCTTGTACAGTCGTCTTGACCAAGTCTTGCCGTTCCATACCCACAATTTGCACGCCGTAGCGGACTAAGCGCTGAAAGAACCAACGGTACAGTTGTCCAATCGCGCCCTGCTGCCCCTCCGCCAACTGGAGGGCTACTTTTTTCAGTGCGGATTTGTCTGGATGTAGCGGTGTTTTAGGCAAATTATTGGCTGTATTTAGTTTCTATTTCTACGGTCGATTTCCGTTTTAATGTTATTTATGGTAATTGATTGGCCGATGGCCACGACTATACTCAACGCCATAAAACCGTAAGCCATTAACTTTTCGGTAGTTAGCATATTGGGGTCCATTTGGCGGGACAAAAATACAAAAGCGATAAAAATACCTACGTTTAACCATCGGATTACACTGGAAATTTTTTTCTTTTGTAGCAACTGCTGGTCCGACCAGTCTCGGAATTTATTGTTTGCCATGAAATGATTAGATTTTGTTTGGTTTATAGTAAATGACTTGAGGTTCACGGTCTGCTACTAGTGGCAATCTAACGATAAAGGCTGCGCCTATTCCAGGCTCACTCTCTACTTCGATAGTCCCTTGATGCTGTTCTACAATTTTTTTAGTAATAAAAAGCCCCAAACCACTACCTTGGGGCTTGCCCAAATTGGGATTGTTAACTTGCGTGAATCGGTCGAAAATGGTCGCTTGGTCTTTGGGAGCAATGCCAATTCCATTATCCTGTACACGGATGACCGCAAAGCTCTTGTCCACCTCAATTGATACTCGAATACATCCACTTTGTGGGGGCACAAATTTTAGCGCATTGCCGACCAAATTTATCCACACTTGGATGATTTTGTCTCGATTGCCGAAGATATAAATAGGCACTTTTTCTTTTGGAAAAATTAGTTCCACTTCTTTGTCGGCTGCCATTTGCCCTAAACTCTGGCAAGCAACTCCAATTAATTCGCTAAGGTCTAAGGGAGATTTTTGGTCATCCAAATTGACCGCATCCAACTTTCGTAAATCTAGCACTTGATTAATTAAACGACCAATACGGTCACTTTCGCTGACGATGATGCTCAAAAACTCTTGTTGTTGCGCTTTATCCAAAGCGGGGTTGTCCAAAAGGATTTTTGAAAATGCTTTCATGGAAGTAATGGGCGTTCTTAGTTCGTGGGTGACCGTGGCAATGAAATTATCTTTCAATTGGTCCAATTCTTTGAGTTGTTCGTTAGCTGCTTTGAGTTGAATGGTAGTTGCTTCCAATTCATTGGATTTTTTTTCAAGGGCTTTGCTGTATTCCATTACTTCTTGGGTCTGGTCTAACACTTTGAACATTTCCTCTAGACTTATGGGGTCTTCTTTGACAATCGAACTAATGACTACTTTGGCGGAAGCCGCACCGAGTGCCCCCGAGAGGTGCTTTTCGGTGTAGTTGACCAAGTCCGCCGTTGCTGTTTGTGCGGTGCTTAAATCTAAATGATGTTTTTGTTCATACTTATTTATCAAAACATTGGCCCTAGATTCTCCTAAAAAACGATTGAGTAGCTTCTTGATATCTTTGGTCTTGGCAGCACGTTTGACCACGTCGTAATCGCCAATAGTGTTGCCGTATTTATAAATATCCACAAATAAATCGGCTTGGGTAATTTCTATCTGGCTCGGCACCGTATTAAGTGAAATGAGTACGTAGGTGAACGTGTTAAAAAATAAGCTCCAAAAAGCAGCGTGGGATATTTGGTCAAATCCTTCTAGTCCGAACAAAGCGTAGGGCTTTAAAGCATGGATACCGAAAAGTCCCTCCGATAAAATGGTTTTGGATAGTAAACCCGACTCAATTAGAGTAGGGAAAGGGAGGGTGAAAAACCAAATGGTAAAACCAATTCCCAAAGCGGCAATAGCTCCTTTTCGGGTACCTCTTTTCCAATAGAGCCCACCTAGTATAATGGGTGCAAATTGCGCAATGGCGGCGAAAGAAATTAGTCCAATAGAAACCAAGGTATAATTGATGGCAATGGACTTCAGATAGCCGTAAGCTAGTAATAATACGATGACCATGCTGACCCGTCGAATGCCGAGTAATCTCTTGGAAACATCTGCGATGAAGTTATCCTTTACTACCGAAGATTTTAATAGAAAAGGAAGAATTAGGTTATTGCTAATCATAATACTCAAGGCAATGACCGATACAATGACCATACTCGTGGCCGCCGAAAGCCCCCCAATAAAAACGATGATGGCTAATGTGCTTTGCCCGTGGGCCATTGGCAAACTAAGCACGAAGGAGTCGGCTTCTACTTCCCCACTGGGAAAATGTAAAATACCTCCGAAGGCAATGGGTATCACGAAAATACATATCAAAAAAAGGTAGAAAGGAAATAGCCAAGCGGCCTGTTGAACAAATTTTTGATTGGTATTTTCGACGACTGCCATGTGAAACTGTCTGGGCAAAAAAAGGATAGCCGACATGGAGAGCAAAATTAACCACGTCCACGAGGTGCCGTTGATGCCCGCCATTTCTAGGTCAAATAGTTGACGCAAGCGTTCGTTTTGGGTCGAAAGGGTAAATACGTCTTCGATACCATCGTAAATGCTCCAAGTAACGTAGATACCTACTGCCAAAAAAGCTACTAATTTAATGATGGACTCGAAAGCAACGGAGGCCACCAATCCTTCGTGGCGTTCGTTGGGGTCGAGTTTTCTACTTCCGTAAAGCGTAGCAAAAATGGCTAGCACAATGGTAATCAGTAAAACTTTGTCACAATAAAAAGAAGATTGGTCCGCCCAATCTACCCAAAAATCGTCATCAACAATGAGTATGTCGTAAGCAATTCCGATGGCTTTGAGCTGTATAGAGATGTAAGGAATGACCCCAATGATGGCCACTAGGGTAGCTAAAATTCCGAGGCTCGTACTTTTGCCGTACCGAGAGGAAATAAAGTCCGCAACGGAGGTAATACGCTGGGATTTACTGATAAGAATCATTTTCCGCAGCACCAACACAAAAAACGGCGCAACGAGGGTTGGTCCCAAATAAATTGGTAAAAAACCTAAACCTGTCGTCGAAGCCCGTCCCACACTGCCAAAGTAAGTCCAGGCAGTACAGTAAACCCCCAATGATAACGTGTAAACATAAGGGTTATTGATAATGCTTCTGCCATTGATGGACTGTCGCTCGGCATAATGCGCCACCAAAAAGAGCGTGAGCAAGTAAAGAAAAGAAATCAGTAGTACGGTCGTAGTACTCATTTGCGATTTTGGTTACTTTCTTTTTGTGGTAGTTCGGAGCGTTCTGAACAGATAAAAAATAAGCGATAACCACACTACACAAATGTAGAGAAAGGACATTGGTATGCCAAAGATAAAGAACACTTTTCCAAACAAACTCAAAATAGGAAAATTTAGCAAAACAAAAGCAAATAGCGCCACGCTGATAATCTTTATTCTTTTGTCCCCTAGCATTTCCTTATCTACGATTGAGTAACGGCCCTTATCTAACTAGCCACTTTTTTGGCCCTTCGCTTCATCGCTCTCGTCACCGTTTTTTTTTCGATTAAACCAAAATAATTAGGCGCTAAAATCCCCCCTTTAATCATCGCCCATAAGAATAATAACCCAAAAACACCTACTAACATCGATACCATATAGGCCCCTTGGAGGGTGTCTTCTAAATAGAATCGAAGGAATAGTGTGCCTGCCAAATAGCAGGTGATAAAAATATCGGATAGTAAACCTTTATTAAGTTGCATAATTGTTTTGTTTTGAAAGGGATTGAGAAGTCAGAGGTCAGACCGCTATCGCTGTCAGATGACTTCTGACTTCTGACAACGAAGTGGTCTGACCTCTGGCTTATCTTAGTGTACCTGCGCCTGTCCAGCCCCCGCTGGAATCCGAATATCTTCCACAATTGCTTGAACCTCTGCGGGTGGAGGAGGCGTCAATCGAGAAACGACCATGGCTACGACTAAGTTAACCACCATTGCTACGGTACCGAAACCTTCGGGAGAAATGCCGAACCACCAGTCTGCGGGCGTACCGCCACCGAAGCCGCCCATCTTGTATTTAATCATGTAGAATAGCATCAACAAAATACCGACAACCATACCAGTTACCGCTCCCTCTCGGTTCATTCGCTTGTCGAAAATACCGAGAATGATGGCGGGGAAGAACGAGGCGGCCGCTAGACCAAAGGCGAGTGCTACTACGGCGGCTACGAATCCTGGTGGATTGACCCCAAAATAACCCGCCACTAAGACGGCGAAGACGGCCCCAATTCTTGCCCAAAGCAGTTCCCCTTTTTCCGAGATGTCGGGTTTGATTTGTTTTTTAATCAAATCGTGGGACACCGAAGCGGAAATAACCAGTAGCAGTCCCGCAGCGGTTGAAAGGGCGGCAGCTAATCCACCCGCAGCAACTAATGCAATGACCCAAGAAGGTAGATTGGCAATTTCTGGGTTCGCCAAAACCATAATATCTCTATCAATGGTCAATTCGTTTACGTCTTTGTCGCCGACGTACTGAATCAGCCCATCGTTATTTTTGTCTGTAAATTTAATCATACCCGTATCCTCCCACTTCTTGAACCAAGTAGGCATTTCGGAGTATTGCTTATTGCTAACCGTATTAATCAAATTGGTTCTCGCGAAAGCAGCAATCGCTGGTGCTGTTGTATATAGAATAGCGATAAAAATTAAGGCCCATCCCGCCGATTTTCTTGCGTCTCTTACCTTTGGTACCGTAAAGAAACGAACAATTACGTGGGGTAAGCCTGCCGTTCCGACCATCAAAGCAAATGTAATGGCAAAAACGTCAATCATTGACTTGGTGCCCGAAGTATATTCGGCAAAGCCCAATTCGGCGTGGAGTTGGTCGAGTTTTTCGAGCAGATGCACACCTGAACCATCAGTTACTGTACCGCCGAAGCCCAACTGAGGAATAACGTTACCCGTCATGGCCAGAGAAATGAAGAACGCAGGAACCATATAGGCAAAAATCAATACACAGTACTGTGCTACTTGGGTATAAGTAATCCCTTTCATACCTCCTAAAACGGCGTAGATAAATACGATAATCATCCCAATGATAACGCCCGTAGTGATGTCCACCTCAAGGAATCGAGAGAAAACAACCCCAACACCACGCATTTGTCCAGCGACATAAGTAAAAGAGACAATGATAGCGCAAATAACGGCTACCGTTCTAGCAACGTTGGAGTAATAACGGTCACCGATAAAATCGGGTACGGTAAATTTCCCAAATTTCCTCAGATACGGTGCCAGCAATAGGGCCAGTAGCACGTAACCGCCCGTCCAGCCCATGAGATAAACGGCGCCGTCGTAGCCCATAAAGGAAATCAGACCCGCCATTGAAATAAAGGAAGCGGCTGACATCCAATCGGCAGCCGTTGCCATCCCGTTCGCAATGGGGTGAACGCCGCCCCCCGCTACGTAAAAATCTTTCGTCGAACCCGCTCTGGACCAAATCGCAATGCCGATGTAAATGGCAAAGGTGATGCCGACGATAATAAAAGTCCACATTTGAACATCCATGATATTGAATTTTGCAATTCAGAAGAGAGAGCAGAGACCATCCCGTTAAATCGGGATTGAGAGAGTAGAGACACATTAGTTAGGAAATAGACTATTATCCAAATCTACTAGATGATTAATGTGGCTTATTCCTTTTTCTTCTATCTAAATTCTGAATTGTTGTTAATTTTTTAATTAAATGTATTATTGAGTTTTAAAGCAGATAGAGGTACTCCTTTGAGAAATGTACTTAGTAGTTTGAAATGAAGTCTCTTTTCTCTCTTCTCTGCTCTCTGTTCTAAGAATTACCCCTCATCTACTCCGTATTCCTTATCCAGTTTATTCATCCAATTGACGTAAACAAAAATAAGGGCGACAAAAACGTAGATGGACCCTTGTTGGGCAAACCAGAAACCTAGTTTGAAACCACCTAAAGAGAATTCGTTGAGCGGTTCGACCAAAAAGATGCCGCAAACGTAAGAAGCTAGAAACCAAACAACTAACAAGATACCTAAGTAGCGTAGGTTGGTTTTCCAGTATTGTTGTAAATTTTTACTTGACATGATATATTTTTTGAATGTTAAAAAGGAGCGTGTTTTTCTTGGACAATTATAGGAAAATAAATTATTAAAATATGTAGATTTATAGATATTTTTTTCAAAAAAAAACTACAAGAAGATATGCAATTGCATACGCAATTGGGTCAACGCATCGTCGGGCGTAGCAATCGCCCCTTCGCGAACGTCGCCGTTGATGCGGTGATATTCTAAGGTCACCTTGCAATTGTGACCATTGACGAAGTAATTAATACCAATGTCCGTTGCGGTTACGTTGTGATTATAGCCTTCGTAGTTGCCTAAGTTGTAGGCGATGTAGGGCATAATCTTCGCTTTTTTGACAAAATAGCCCACTTGACCGTAAAGGGCAGTTCCCGTTCCAGCCCAGCGGCTGACGTAATTTTCACCGTAATTAAAATTAGTCATTGAAGCGTAAGCGTTGATGGCATTGCCTTCTTTGGTGGGCATATCTAGGAAAGCATCGACGGCAAAGTGCGAAACATTGCTGTGTTCTCCCGATGCTTCGTTGTACATGCCATTGGGATGAGCGTAGAAACCGGCACCCAATGCAAATACTTTTTTCTTACCCAAATAGGTGCCAACGGCGTAGGGGAGTTTGGTGGATTCCGAATCAAAAAGATTGAAGCGGAAATAACCTTCCAAAATAGTGTTGCCCGTTGGGTCACCCGAACGATTAGTGTTATTAACACCATTATAAGTCAAGCCCGAATCGTTGGTGCCGAAGTTTTTTCCCGCGCCTAGATTGTTACGTATGGGTGCATTGATGGCTACCCGATAATCAAATTTGCCCCGTTGTCCTTTGGCATATACCCCTAGGTGTCGAGCAAACTGGTCCGTGATGCCCAACGAATGCCAAGCAGTAAAAGGGCGAGATTGGTCTAGCGTCATAAAATTGAGCGTACTTTGGTTGGCCAAACGAGTTAACCCTTTCCAATAATGCAGTCCAGCTCCTACGTAAAGACTCTTGTTCAGTTTGAGTTCTCCCCAAGCGCCGTGTAGAAATAGTTGCGGAGCGTTGCCGTTACTACCCAAAGAGGTTAAATTATTGGGATTCAAACTGTTCAGTCCAAAATGAGTTAAAATTAAGAACTTGGGAGAAATTTGGGCAAAAGCTAAAAATCGAGAGCGTCGAATACTTGGCGTTACTTGTAATTTGGCTCCGTCGGCGCTCAGATTGCTAGTTGTCGCCCACAATTGGTGCCACATGATAAAGCGGACGTATTTGCTGCCACTGTTATTTAGTTTTACGGTTAGTGGCTTGTAGGAGTGGTCCTCCTTCGGTTTTTCGACGATTTTGGCTTGCGATAGGGCGGTTCCAACCATCGTAAACAGCAAAGCCATCGTTGCCGTGATTAATCGTAATGTTTTACGTTGCATAATAGTAATTTTAAAAAGAATGGAGAGGCTATTTTGGGTTCAATAAAATTGACTCTCGTTCCGATTGATTTAAGTTCTGTACAGATT
>JBCCQK010000223.1:0-12447 GCA_039024375.1 Bacteroidota bacterium | reverse complement strand
ATAAACTTCCCTAGTGGGACAAACGAACTGTTTTCCAATATTACTAAAATTCCAGTTCCTACAATCATCAAACTGAAAAAGGTATTTTTAGGAAAAGACGAAAAAGAAGTTTTGAAAGCAACCCAAAAATTTTTCTCTAAAATTCCAAATTTAAAAGACCCGCAACGGAAAGAATTAGACGCCTTCGCTTTACAAGCCTGGCAGCGCCTTCAAGAAACCCAGAAGTAATTGTTCATGTAAAAAGAGAGCGATGAGTTTAAAGCACTCATCGCCCTCTTTTTTACGACTCTACAAATTCCTTTTCTATTTCATCATAACCAGCTTCTGATTCGCTTGAAAAGTTTCGCCCGTAATTTTTAAGGTAAACAATCCCTCTCCACCGGTCAACTCCGAAAATCCTAAGGCCAGTTTATCTGCAAAACTACCCACTTGCTTAGCTACTAACCGTTTGCCCGAAAGGTCAAATAATTCGACCAACACCGTTTCATTGTTAAAATCACCACGAATCGTGAGCAGTTCTCCTTTTCTCATAGGGTTAGGAAATGCAGAAATAGTAGGTTCTGCTACTACTTCTTCGGTGCTAGTAGAAAGTACGTTAAAGTAAGACTCCGCTTTTGCGAAGGACTGGTAGCCTACTTTCTCTCCCATCAATCGACCTGGAATATCGTCCACTGGTGGATGGATACCGCCCCAGATGCGAGATAAACTGGTTTGGTCCGACGCGTCTCGGTAAGTTGCCCACTGTAGAACAATGTCTTGGCTAGGACCTTCTTCAAAGACCAAAAATTCGTTTTTCTTCGCCACAAACTCGCCGACGCCTCCTGGAAAGTATGGGTCACCCGTTAGCTGAGTTAGAATTTCGGAAGCCGCTCTGGAAAAGGTGGAGTGCCCCGAAACGTAGCCTGCGAAAGGCGGCGTAACGAAAGTAGGTCGCTGGTAGGGCCACCACTGACTGGCCAAAATCCAACCCACACCTGCTTGACTTGTTTCTGGGTCACCGATATAATCAGGTCCTTTCCAGGCATATAATTTTATTTGTCCGACAAATTCGTTATTGACACCTGCCAGAGGGTCGCCTTCTTCAATCAATTCTACCAACCCTTCGTACAACGGAATCCCCCCAATATCGTAATTGGGCAATTCGGAATTGGAGGATTGTCCACGCTCTGCCATGTAGCGAATAGCAGAAATGGGTCGTAGGTAATCGTACCAGCCTTTGACCCCCCAAGCTGCAATCGCTGCGTCGTGCACAGCACCGCCCAGTGTAAAATAGGCCTTGACATCCCACTCTAAATCGTCTAGCAATTCTCCCTCTCCTTTGAACTTCTTTTCGAACTGTGGATGGTCATTGACATAATTTAGAATCGTAAACCAGTGCCCGGGAGGGGTTTCGGAATCGGGACCGTCCGCCCAAAATTCGGCCAACACCCGAGTATAATCGCCTCTAGGTACAATTTGGGTTGGGTACGGTTCCCCCGTTTTAGGATTGATAGCGTGTCCCGTACCGATGTCTCCACCGTCGATGGCATTGTAAAAGTTGGGATAGTCGGCGTAGTCAGTTGGAAAATCATCGATACTAGTATTCCCAATGGCTCCGGGAGAAATGTCCCACATAACCCCGTCCGTCGGGTCTAAGTGCGCCGACCACAAAGAAACCATTGTAAATCCCCATTGGTATTGCTCCGTAGAAGTACCGCCCGTTTCGGGTTGAATATAAGGAGGCGCACCTGGGTCGTTATAGACCCACCAATCGTGACCATCACGTTGATAAATGGTCAAATCATTTTCTTCTAAGGCAAAAGGAGTTACTAGGCCCCATTCTGGGCTCAAAAATGGCGGCGCTCCCCCAGGTATTTCATTGCCACTTTGGTCGATAAACACCTCAAAAGTGAGTGGTTGCCAACGGTTAGGGTCCCACAAAAATGGATTGGTAGATAACTCGGGCGCTATGGGAAAGTTGTAATTGCGATAGAAGGTGTTAGCGTAGTCGAACTGTTCGTTCGAGCCGTCCTGCAGACCAAACTCGATAACATTTTCAGCAATAAAGTTACCAAAAGCAGCTGGGTTTCCGCCCGCATAATCGGTGCTAGTAAAATTGGCATCGTAGCCCTGAGCCGTAAAAAGTTCTTCAAATGCCCGAAAAGAGACCTCCGCTCTTGGAGAATTTCTAAAGCGATGGCGCAGCAATTTATACATAGCATAGCTAATCGCTTCTTCTCGTGCCGCCTGCACATCAGTACTTCTTGGGACACCATCGAAAGGACAAGTAAATCCATCCACCGTTTTTCCTAAGAAAAAGGGTTCGGCACGGTCATCGTAAGCCGCCCAAATATCGTACATCATCATAGAACTGTGGAAGAGATTTCTGGCGTGAACGGTGGGGCGAGCGAAGTCATTTCGGATGGCATGAAGCAGTGCTTCGTTCCATTGCCGAGCAACGGAGTGCTCTTGGGCTTGAATTTCAAAAAAGCTACTAGAGAAGAATAGCAGTAACAGTAGGTAATGCTTCATCGGACAAATTTGTTTTTTATTAAGAGAGAAATAACTTGAGGGATAACGAGGTAAACAACCTGCGCAAAATGGCGAGTTTATTTAATTCCTCATCAATAAACAAAAATAAGGTAAATTAGTACACCGTGTAAAGTCAATTTTTTGTCAGTTTGACATTCGTAGGTCATAAAATACAAAACTTTTACCTGTTGACTTTTTTGAAAGTGAAACCTACTTTCCTCATTATTGAAAGATACATTTTGCTATAAATATTTTTGGAACGGGAAACCTTATAATTTTGTTGATGTTCTATTAAGAAATTACACCCGCACCTCTTATTTAAAATCGAACACAGTGAAGGAATTATTTGTCCTCAATAAATATTTTTTAAAATACAAATGGCATTTCCTTTTCGGGACTATTTTTGTGGCCCTCTCCAACTATTTTCGGGTCTTGCAACCCCAAATGATTCGAGAGGCCCTAGACTTAGTAGTTGAAAACATTGGCCTTTACCGACAACTAGACGGTTTCGAATCACAAGCAGAACTATACCGAATCCTAGGCAATACCTTACTGGTGTTTGGTGGCTTAGTACTGGGACTAGCCCTTATTATGGGGCTTTTTATGTATTTCATGCGACAAACAATTATTGTGATGTCTAGATTGATTGAGTATGATATGCGTAAAGAACTATTCAACCATTACGAAAAACTAGACATAGCTTTTTATAAAAAGAACAATACGGGGGATTTAATGTCTCGGATTACCGAAGATGTCAATAAGGTTCGAATGTACTTAGGCCCCGCTATCCTGTATTTTATCAATCTAGTCTCGCTGTTCGTCTTTGTGATTTATTCCATGTTAGAGGTCAGCGTAGAGTTGAGTTTGTACGTATTAGCCCCACTTCCTTTTCTGTCCATATCTATTTATTACGTTTCTAGTTTAATTAACAAAAAAAGTACCATTATTCAGCAGCAATTAGCTACGCTGAACAGTACCTCACAAGAAGTTTATTCTGGGATCAGAGTGGTTAAATCCTACGTTCAAGAGGGACCGATGACCCGATTTTTTGGTCAACAAAGCCAAAACTACATGGATAAATCTATGGGGCTGGCCAAGGTAAATGCCTTTTTCTACCCATTGATGATGCTATTAGTAGGTGTTAGTACCATTCTCACCGTTTATATCGGCGGCTTGCAAGTAGTAAAAGGCACAGTAACGCCTGGTAACATTGCCGAATTTGTCATTTACGTCAACATGCTAACTTGGCCCGTCACAGCCATTGGGTGGATAGCTTCCATTGTGCAACAAGCCGCCGCCTCGCAGAAAAGAATCAACGAGTTTTTAAACACTAAACCAAAAATTGTTGCTCCCGTAACAACGGAAACGACATTGAAAGGAGCCGTCACTTTTGACAACGTTACTTTCGATTATCCAGATACGGGCATTCGAGCTTTAAAAAATGTATCCTTCCAGTTAAAACCAGGAGAAAAAATGGCCATTATCGGCCGAACGGGTTCGGGTAAGACGACGATTGCTGATTTATTGCTACGGATGTACGATGTAACACAGGGGAAAATTCTCATAGATGGCATCGATATTCGAAAAAAAGACTTGGCCAATTTACGCAAGAACATTGGTTACGTACCGCAAGATATTTTCCTTTTTTCCAACACCATTTCCAATAACATTGCTTTTGGGCGAAAGGAGGCTCCCCAAAAAGAAATCGAGCGATTTACTAAATACGCCGCCGTTTACGAAGACATAAAAGGATTGAATAAAGGGTTTGATACGTTGGTAGGAGAACGAGGCGTTACACTTTCGGGTGGCCAGAAACAACGGGTTTCCATTGCCCGTGCGCTCATCAAAAAGCCCGAAATCATCATCCTTGACGACTGCCTTTCTGCCGTTGACACCAACACCGAGGCACAGATTTTGGGTTATTTCAACGAATCTTTACAGGACAAAACGACTATCATCATTACTCATCGGCTCTATTCTCATATTCAATTCGATAAAATTATTGTCTTAGAAGATGGCGCTATTGTTGAGATGGGTACCCACGAAGAATTACTGCTAAAGGAAGAAGGCTATTACTATGATTTGTACGAGAAACAACGAATGGAAGAAGTGGAGTAAACTGACTAACTGGTCACTGTCTGTTTAATTTATAAATAGTTGACCGTTTTTAATTAAAGTAAAGGTTCGGAAATCAGCACTTTGCCTAACTAATCACTAGTCACTAACTAGTTTTCTTTCTTCCGAACTTGCTTAGATAGCACCGTTCCTTTCTTGCGCTTCGCTTCCCATTCCTTCCGACGTTTTTCGGTGTAATACTCGGCAGTTTCCTTCACCTTTAGTGGTTTTTTGTTGAGATAGCGGTGGTAAGCAGTAATTATGACACGGGCTTGGTCGTCGGGGTGGCTGACGCCGATTTCTTTGAGATGGTGAGACAATCGAGAACCTTTGTAAAAACCCCAATTGTGAATAATCCAACGCCCCAAACTAAAGTGTAGCTTTTTAACAGCAGTAGTTTCTTCCACAGATTTAAAAGTTGCTTTTGCTTCTCGGGGAGTTAACTTATTCAACTGTGTCAAAGCATCGGGTACGTCTCTCGGAATGTAAACTCCGTAGAGTCGTTCTTTTTTGATGCGCTTTTCGTATTCTTTTTGAAATTGTTCTTCTTTGCTTAATTTTTCCTGCCCGAAAAGCGTTCCGAAAGGTAACAGTACAATGAGACCAAGTAGTACCTGTTTCATGAATATAGGGTTTTTGTGGAATGGTTTCGGAAAATAACCTAATTCCAAAATGTTTTATTGTTCGGTAGTTGGGATTAACGGAATGGTAACAATATTGTATAGTGACTAGTAAAAATCGACTGCTGATTTCCCATCTGTTGCCACATCAAAAAAAAAATGAGACATCTATAACTCGTAACTAACGTTCTTTTCGCCACTTTTCTACCATTTTCATACCTTCGTCTAGCTTTATCTTATAGTATTTTTGCATGGCTTTGGCGTCAAAATCTTTTAGTGTTCCTCCTTTCTCAATGTGCATTTTAAAAACTTCTCCACTAGCATAAGTCGAAGCCGCGGCGTATAAACCAACCACTACTCCACCCACCATGGACCCTACACCTGGAATCAGTTTCAGCAAAGACTTAGTGCCCGTAGCGTAAATTCTTGCCGCCGTAGAGCCAACTAGAGCGTTCAACAGGCTTCTAAGTTGTGCTTCTTCGTATTTCAAATGGTACAGTTGGCACATTTTGCGCGTCAGTTCCATTTGAATGGCGGTATTCGCCATAATGTCCAGCCCAATGACGGGAATAAATCCCGACCCAATACTGTAAAGCGTATGCTCTTTGATGAGTTTTTTAGCTTCTAAGCTGTAATTTTTCTTGGCCATAAACACGATTTTTTATTCCGTTTTCAAGTTCATTCTTTTTGTTAACGCTCGAAATTCCAAAGATGTTAATGAATAGCACTGATTATTTACGTAAACTTGTCCATAAGAACTCGTCGAAGTGGTTTTCCCGTATATTTTACCATTAAAATTAAGAAAAACCCAATCTATCCAATCCTCGGTTCCCCGTTTGGGAGCACCATTAATTTTCAACAAATTTAAGTCCTTTATAATTAATGCAGCTAACGAGTTAGAAAAGGAAAAGTATTCGGTTAGTTGTCCTATTTTATATTGATGGGATTGGTATTTTTGCTTGAAGTACCGCTCTAAAAAGGCAACTCCTTTTTGATAAAAAAGTAGGTCAATATCTACTCGTAAGAAAAAAGAGGTAAGGGTTTGTTCAATCTCGGCTAAACGCAAAGATAGTTCTCTGGAACTGAGTCCAATTTTATAAATTATTTGGTGGTCGGCCTTTATTTTTAAAAAATACAAACCAAAATTTTCGAAAAAAGCCAAATCCCTACGGAAGATAATCGCCTTGGCTTCCAAATCGCTCAGTTGTTGATTGGTCTGGTGGTAATTTTTTAAAAAGTTCACAAACGGTTCGAAGCGATTAGGATAGTAATATTCTTTGTAGCCTTCTCGAATCTCCGCCGCCGTACATTGCCTCTTTCCGTCTGTATAGCCTTCTGAGAAATGGTTCGAACGCAGCAAATGAAACGCAGGGAACGGTGCAATTTTGTACGCACAGAACTGTTCTATTTCGGCCAACAACTGTTCTACAAGCGCAGGTCCCACCACTTCCTTCAAACGATGGAGTTCGGCTCTATTTTTTTGAAAAATGCGTTGCTCCTCTTTTACCCAACGACGTTTTTCGGCCAACTGACGCATCAACTGCTCTTCGTACATTTTTATTCGATGCTGCTTACTTTTCGCAAAAGTAGATAGTGCCATATCGACCAACAACTTTCCTTCGAGTCCGAACAGATGATTGGAAAAATGTTGCGTACAACTTCCGTTCTGATGTGCAAAATGGTGCTGTTTGATTTTTCCCTTTTTGGCAACGAGTTCTTTTTGACAATACGGACATAATACCACTATACTTCGGTCGATAATCTCCGAAATATGAAAAATTTCACCATCTTTGACGCCATAAGGTATTTTCATAAAAGCAATGTGCAATGAACAATAAAAAGTGGGCAATAATTCTGAAAGTCCCCATACTGAATTTTTTCGTAAGGCAGACACTGTACCATTTAACAAAAAAAGTTTAATGGCTTGGACGATTCTACAAATCATTATCATTTTCCTCTTTCCTACCTTAGCAAAGCGTATTTCCCAGAAAACGGTCGCTTGGCTAAGCCCTGTGTTGCTTTGCTATTCGCTAGGCATCCTACTGGCAAATCTAAATCTTTTTCCCGTCAATGAATCCGTCGCTACTTATTTTACGCAAGGAACTATTCTATTGGCCATCCCCTTTTTACTATTTGCCACTGATTTAAAAAGCTGGACGACGCAATTCAAAACGATGACCGTCGCTTTTTTGGCCTGTGTCTTTTCTGGAATAGTTGGGACAGTGCTGACGGGATTCCTTTTTAAAGATTCGATAGATAATTATTGGCTACTATCGGGAATGATTGCCGCTATTTTTTCGGGAGGTATTCCAAATATGCAGGCAGTTGGTATGGCCCTTTCGGCCGACAGTGAGATAGTGGTCCTTTTAAACGCTTCGGATATTTTTATTGGCGGATTTTATCTTATTTTTTTGACATCGTTAGCTTCTAAGTTCTTGAATATTTTTCTTAAAAAATATTCAACAGGAAAATATCAAATGAGTAAAAATAATTTTAATAATAACAAAAGAATAAGTAAACAAAACTTATTGAAGGCACTCGGTTTGAGCCTTGGCATCATTAGCATATCGGTTGGTTTAAGTTTTCTATTTTACCAATCTTTAGCCGCAACCTTCATCATTTTGTGCCTCACAACGTTGAGTATTCTGGCGAGTCAAATCGAGACCGTGCGCAAGTGGGAAGGAACTTTTGAAGTCGGAGATTATCTGTTGTTGATGTTTTGCGTGGCGGTAGGAATGCTGGCCAACTTTGATAATGCCTTGCTCAATGGACAATCTATCCTACTATTTATGGCGGTAGCTTGGTTCATTACGGTGGTCTCACATTGGCTGCTGTGTTTTTTATTAAAAATAGATGTCGATACAACTATGGTATCTAGCACCGCCGCCATTTACGGCCCCGTGTTCGTTGGACAGATTGTTAGCACCATCAAAAATCGGCAGCTTATTTTTCCTGGTATTGCCATGGGTTTATTAGGTATTGCGATGGGGAATTATGTGGGAATTTTTGTAGCTTGGCTGTTGAGGTAGGGGAAGTTGGCAGTAGCAGTAGTTAGTCACTACAGTGGACCAAATTTTCAACTATTTAGAAACTACGAAAAAATAAGTGAGAGGTCAGATTTAAGACTGATAAATCTGTCAGAAGTTATACTTCTTAAAACATTGATAGCCAAATAGTTAAGCTAGAAGCATAGAATTTTATTTCCTTAACTTAACGTGAGTTTTAGGTAGTAATCATTGATTTTCAATAACTTAGCCCCATCGGGGCGGCACTGTCTGTAGAAAATAGTTGCTTTTTAGCATTTAGGACCTTTAGGTTCGACCCTAAGTGCCGCACCTAAAGGCGCTAAAAGTCTCTATATCAACAAATTACTACAGACAGAGCCAGCCCTAAAGGGCTTTCAGCTTATCCAAAACTCACGTTAACTTAATTTGGTCTTTCAGCTTACTTAGAAGCAAATCAGTCATCAAATTCAGTAAAATAATTCCTACATGAAAAAAATCCTTTTTTTTGTTTCCACCAACTTGTTCTTACCATTCTTGCTTCTCGGCCAATCAACCGTTTTTCAGAATATTGATGTCTATCTGAAAGACTATCAAGAAAAGATTCCTATTCCGGGATTTTCAATTGCTATCGTGCAAGATGGCGAAGTCGTATTCAGTAAAGGATACGGAGTTGAAAAGCAAGGAACGAGTCAAGCCATGACTACCCAAAGCAGCCTTGGTATTGGAGGTTTAACGCAAGCGTTTACGGCTGTCGGAATACTGCAATTAGTCGAGCAAGGTTTGGTCGATTTGGATGCCCCCGTAGTGGCTTATCTTCCTTGGTTTCAGACGGCCAACAAAAACTTTAGCGACCAAATTACCGTCCGAATGTGCTTGAGTCATACGTCGGCCATTCCCGCCCAATACGAAGCCGTACCAAGTTTAAATCCCGACGACGCTTTACCTCAGTTTGTTCGTTCCTTGGAAGGCTACTACGTGAAACGCAAACCTGGCCTATCTTACGAAACGAGTGCGGAAGGATTCAGCATAGCTGGATTAATTATTAGTGAGATTTCGGAAATGTCCTACGCAGATTACGTACAACAGAAAATCTTTGAGCCATTACAAATGAACCGAACCACTACTCGACCGCAAGACTTCGACCGATTGGGCGTCTTGTACGGCCATGAGATTGGACTAACCCAATTCGTTCCTGCCCAAAAGGAAGTGGTTGATGGGAACTTTTTTCCCTCGGGCTCGGCAATGAAGAGCAGCGTTTCAGACTACGCGAATTTTATGCGGATGCTATTGAACGATGGAAAGTTTGCGGGAAAGACGTTCCTCCAACCAGAAAGTATTTCCGAAATTTTCACTTCTAATATATCTTTCCAAGGCTTAGGAACGATGCTAGGTGGTAATGGAATTGATATTCAATGCGGACTTGGTTGGTTAGAGATGGACATCGAAGACCGTACCATTTATATTAATACGGGCACCACAGGTACCACGGCGGCCATCGCAGGACTGAGTCGAACCAATAATCAAGGCGTAGCCGTTTTTTTTAATGGAGATGTCAATCGCCTCAATCGCTTCGTTTATCCTACCTTAGAAAATACAGCCAATAACGTTATACACATCTTAAACAACGAAGCGACCACCGATTTCGCCGTTACTCGTTTCGAAGACCCTTTCGACGACATTATTGAAATACCCAAAGAAAAACGACAAAGGTATCTTGGCCGTTACTACCCCACGGGACGAGAAAATCCTTTTTTTAAAGATAGACAGCTAGAAATTTTCGAAGGACCAGACGGCGTGATGGAACTCAAGGCAACAAAAGATGGGATATTAAAAGGTCATTTTAAATTACAATTTTCGAGCGAATCTAGGTCCGTTTTGCGAAGTATTACACAACCCAGAGAAATCCAATTTCAAATATTGCCAAATGGGTCTATCGGCGGACTCTTTATGTATGGCACCCAATTCAAAAAAAGGCCTGCCGAACTACTAGAACGTTTTCGAACGGTTGAAATCTCTTCCGAAGGGTTTACGGGTAATTTTCTTTTTCCCAAATCTGGTACTTTCAACTCAAATGCGTCCAATTTTCAAGGTAGCATTTCCAAGGCTTCTCCCATTCAAATAACAGGGTCAATGCGCACCTTGACAGACAACACGCTCGACGAATTGGTAGCCAACCACTTAGCAGGTCAAAACATTACCACTAGGGGAAACCAACTCAAAAAGAGCTTGAAGGACGGCATTTGGACGGAACAAACTGTATTTACCCAAAGAGAAAATCAAACCCTCCAACACTTATTTATTTTGTACAAAGACCCCGTTTCGCAACGGGAAGTTTCGTTCGTATTAGAAGGAACATTCGGCCATTTTGACGCTTCGGTACAAGAAGCCGTTCGATACATTCAACAATCTGTTGTATTTTCGTCGATTGGCGAATAAACAAGGTCTCGACGAGCAGCTATTGAAAACCTATATTTTTTCTACGAAAGACCTTGGGCTGTATAGCATATCAAGCACCAAGCGTATTTATTGGTGCTAAAATTAGTTAAATGGAATTATGTCATAAAAATAACGACTCTAGAGACTTATGTTGCAGTAACACGATTCTCCAGAGTCGTCAGTTTATTAGGCCTTATCGAGAATAGTCGCAATCGCCGCATCAGAAGTCACATTCACCGCTGTCCTCAACATATCTAACGGTCGGTCAAGAATCAAAATCAGACCAATGGCTTCAACGGGAACATTTATCTGTTCTAAAGCAATAGCCAGCATTGCCACACTTGCACTAGGTACAGCCGCCGCACCAAACGAAATCAACGTTATGGAAACAACAATGCCTAATTGCCTCATCAAAGAAATATCCACCCCATAAATGTTGGCAAGGAATATCACCGAAGCGGACAAATAGATGGCAGTGCCGTCCATATTTAGAGTGCTTCCAAGCGGTAATACAAAACTGGCTACTTGCTTTCGTACTTTTAGATTGTCTTCTCTTCTACGCAAGAAATTGTAATGAGTAACGTAGCTGCTATATCGTTGCCATTGGAACTAATATACAACCCTACAAAGTGAGCATTCCGTTTTATTGTAACAAACATTATTCGAGTGAAGTAATTGAGTCGTCTTTTCATATTAGCGTAATCGGTTGATGAATTTCCGTATATTTGAAGTCAAATCTTATCTAGGGCAATAGAAAATCATCCTATTCTGCTATTAACAAACTCACAATCTTTGACTTATCGCTCTTTACTTTACAAGTTTTTGTTTTTATGTTTGATGAATAGCCCTATTTGCATAGTATTGGCTAACTTAAACGTTTAAATTTTGTAAATTTGCAATAACTTGTTTCTTCAAATTTGTCAATTTTAATGCGAAAAATTTATCTTCTCCTATCTTTCTCCCTTTTATTAGTTTCATCTATTAGCTTTGGACAAGTTTGTGATGATTATTTTTGTGTCATCAAAAAAGTTAGAAATGCAATTAATGCGCAAAATTACCGATTTGCCTTTGAGCAACTTGAATCTGCAGAAGGTTATCCTAGTAAAAATGAACAAGAATTAAGCAATTTAAGAAAGGAGATTTTTAATGGCATGGATAGACAAATGGAAGAAGCTATTTATGCAAAAGAAGAAGCAAAAAGGCAAACTAAGAATGCAGAAAAAGGAAGAAAAGAGGCGATTGCAAGTAAGCTAGCATCCTCTGCCAGAGAAGTGCTAGCTATTGAAAATGATGCTGTGGTTGCTCTCAGACTAATAGAAGCTGCAACAAATGTCTATCATCCTCCTAGCCGCGATGTCATTAAATGCTTCCATGATATTTGTAGCAGTTCATTTGGCCCTCATAAAACCATAAGGCTTATAAAAAGAAATGCACACCAAGAGAGATTCATCAATGTTGTTTTTTCGGATAAGGGAGGCTTATTTGCTAGTTGTCATAATTCAGGACAACAAGAAATTGTCAATAAATTGGGAATAAATAGTGGGGATATAAGAATATGGGAAACTAAAGCTGGGAAAAATTTTAGAAAAATAAGAACAGACACACTCTTTTACAGTGATTTTAATTTTTCTCAAAACGAGGAATATTTTGCGTTGCGATATATTGATGATGTAATAAAGGTTTGGCACATAGATATAGAACAACCAATTACAGTATATAAAGATACAGTAAAGAGTAGTACCTTTAAATCAATATTTTTT
>JBCCQK010000222.1:0-12476 GCA_039024375.1 Bacteroidota bacterium | reverse complement strand
GGGGCGGGTTTGAACCGCCGACACCAGGATTTTCAGTCCTGTGCTCTACCAACTGAGCTACCGAACCGACCTGCTACAAATAGCATTGCTTTTAAAAAGCGAACGCAAATTTATACGCTTTTTTTTTATAAAACAAGTTTTAAAAGAAATGTAAAATTCAAAATGTAAAATTCAAAATTCAAAAATGCTGATAATCAAAAAGTTAACTCCGTTTACCTAAGCAAAAGAGTACCTGTATTTATCTATTATTGTGTTTAAATACCTTTCCAAAGGAATAGAAACACTAAAAAAGTACTAAATCGAGTATATACCGTTTACTCCTCAAATAGCTGCTCGTATTCATTTCCATTACTCCGTCGAGTAGGTTTTACTTTTCTTTGAACGGGGGGCGGAGGCAACTCAATCCAACCTTCTTGTTCGTCGCTCACCTCTTCGTACTCTACATATTCCCCTTGCGTCTTTTCCTCAAATTGTTGGGTCATTTCTTTGACCTTCTTTTTTAGCATCGCTTTTCCAAATAAGAACAAACTAACTACTGGAAACGCCACAATCGTTAGGAGTGCTAATCCTACGCCCAGCAATACGTTCTTACCCATTACTTGCATAATCCATTTACCGTAATTGACCACCACTTTGTAATCTATAATCAAAGTAATAATTAATAGAACAGGGGATAGATAATAAAGAATATTGAAAACGAAGCGGGCGAGATAGAACATCCCCATAAGAAATAATATCCCAAAGATTAAAGCGGGAAGTATGTTGAAACCCCCTCCTGAGGCTTGTGTATTGAATTGACGGTTCGTCATAAAATTTATTTTTTATATGCTCTGCAATTAAGTAATTGAACCTTTTTTAACTCAGAACGCTAATTTACACCATTCTGTTGGCTCGAAGGGTACGGATTAGACAAAGCTAGACCATTTTTAGACAATATATGGACGCTTTAAAAGTTTTCGCTATATTTACTACCGATTAATAACCCCATTGGAAAACATCGAGGTTATACGTTTGCTAATGATGAAGATTTAGTAACTGCAACGGTCGTTCGCTATCCTTCTTTTGATGACTTAAAAATTCCAGCCATCTATTACAAGCCCAAGCAAGCAACGGCGAATAATAAAGTGCCTGGTTTGGTGTGGGTTCACGGAGGCCCAGGAGGGCAATCTTGTCAAGGCTACTCGGGTTTAATTCAGTATTTGGTCAATCACGGCTATGCGGTTTTAGCGGTCAACAATCGGGGAAGTAGTGGCTATTGAAAGACCTTTTATAACATGGACAATCAAAACCACGGCGAAAAAGATTTGATGGATTGCGTTTACGGACGAAAATATCTGGAATCGTTAGATTACATCGACCCAAACAAAATCGGTATTATTGGCGGTTCCTACGGTGGGTTTATGACGATGGCGGCTTTGACTTCCCAGCCCGAAGCATTTGATGTGGGCGTCAATATATTTGGGGTGACTAATTGGTTGAGAACGCTCAAAAGCATTCCACCGTGGTGGGAATCTTTCAACGAGGCCTTGTACGACGAAATGGGTGACCCCGTGGCGGACTCGGTTCGTTTGCACAGAATTTCGCCATTGTTTCATGCGGATAAGGTCGTTCGGCCACTTATGGTGCTACAAGGCGCCAAAGACCCAAGAGTGTTGCAGGTGGAATCGGACGAAATCGTCGAAGCTGTAAAAAAGAATGACGTTCCCGTCGAATACATTCTATTTGAAGATGAGGGACATGGGTTTCAAAAGAAAGAAAATCAAATTGAAGCGTATAGTGGTATCTTAGAGTTTTTAGATACACATTTGAAGAAGGAGCGAGAGGTTAAAGGGTAGTGATAAATGGTTATATTATTTTATTGTTGTACGACGGAGCGCTGCGAAAACAGTATAGCAATAAAACAATACAACCATTAAAAATACGCTTCTAATTCATCCGTCCACTGTGAATAATACCGCCACCCACAACATCGTCTCCTTCGTAAAAAACGGCGGATTGCCCGGGCGCCACTCCTTTGACGTTGGCAAAAAATTCAACATTGACTTGACTAGGAATATTATTGTTCCTCAGCGCACTCAGTGTTCCTTGGTCTTTGTAGCGAATCTTGGTCACCACTTCTAACCCGTCGGGAATTTGTTCGTACTTCATTGGATTAACGCCGCCGACCGTCATCCCATTTTTAATCAAATCTTCTACTTCGCCTAACACAACGGTATTCGTTTCGGGGCGAATTTCGGTCACATACATGGGTTTACCCAGAGCAATTTTGAGGCCTTTTCTTTGGCCAATTGTGTAAAAAGGATACCCTTCGTGTTCGCCTAACACTTCGCCTTTTGTGCTAAGGAAAGCACCTCCTTTTACTCTTGTTTCGAGTCCATCCACTCGCCGTTTTAAAAAACCTCGGTAGTCGTTATCGGGGACGAAGCAGATTTCGAAACTCTCTGCTTTTTTAGACAATTCTTCGTAGCCCCAATCGTAGGCCATTTGGCGAATTTCTGGTTTGGTGTAGCCGCCCAAAGGGAACTTACTTCGGTGCAAACAATCTTGATTAAGTCCCCACAAAACGTACGATTGGTCTTTTCGGTCGTCCACGGCTTTCGTTACAAATTTTCGACCGTTGGCTTCGTTGATAATGGCGTAATGTCCCGTGGCGATGAACTCGCAGTCGAGGGCATCCGCTCGTTTTAGCAACGAGTTCCACTTGATGTGTGTATTACAAAGGACACAAGGATTCGGCGTTCGCCCCGCCATGTATTCGTCCACGAAGTTATCAATCACGTAGTCGCCAAAATCTTCTCGAATATCTACAATGAAATGGTGAAAGCCCATATTGACGGCAACCTGTCTAGCATCGTTTATAGAATCTAAACTACAACAACCCGTTTCTTTTTTATTGCCCCCAGAATTGGCATAATCCCACGTTTTCATGGTTATACCAATCACTTCGTAGCCTTGTTCGTGCATCATCATGGCCGTCACCGTGCTATCTATTCCGCCACTCATGGCTACCAAAACTTTTCCTAATTTGCTCATTTCTTTATGAGGTGATGAGGTGATAGGGGGATGGGGTGATAAGATTGGGCCAACAGTTAGATTAAATAATTGTAGTAATGTGGCTGACCATTCATTACTGGATGAACTGTTCTGCTGTTTATCCTTAGACTCTGTTGACAATAATCAACAGTTATCTAAGGTAAAACTACTTACCCTATTCCTTTATCCCGTGCCTCTTATTACGAAAAATAATTCATGCAAAATTACAATATTTGCTTGTCAAAAGTTCAAGCTGGCAACTCACGGAGGAGATTTTTACATTACGATTGGTATTACTTTTTTGCACTTCTACTAGCAAATAGCAATTTCTAAATTGTGTTTTAGATTAGTATTTGGTAAATTTGAAGGAAGAAAGATTCGTCAAGAAAATAAATTTGAGTACTAACTCGATTGGCTACATCGTTTACTATGTAGCTATCAAGAACGTATAAACAATTATAAATTAGCTTATTATGAGAAAACGAACTTATCTTTCTTTGCTTTTTCTACTTTCCTTTTGCCTTGCTTCTCTTCAAGCCCAAGCGGAAGAATACGGTATGGCTTCTTACTACGGAGACGAGTTTGACGGTGGCGCCACCGCTAGTGGAGAAGCATACGACAAAAATAAATTAACGGCGGCCCACAAAACGTTACCGATGGGAACTAAAGTTAGGGTTACCCGACTAGACAACAAAAAATCGGTGGTGGTTCGTATTAACGACCGAGGACCCTATTTGAAAGGGCGGGTTATTGATTTATCTGGAAGAGCCGCAGCGGCCTTAGATATGTTAGCCGACGGAACCGCCGAAGTCAAAATAGAGGAATTGGGCGGTAGCGGTAAAGCTAAACCCAAACCTAAAGTAGTGGCTAAGCCACTGGTTCCCAAATCGACCGTTCCTGCCGAAAAGCCAGTGGTGACTGCTGTGCCGACCCAACCTAAATCAAAGGTAACGCCAAAGCCCAAACCCGCAGTGGCTGAACCAAAAGTTTATACGCCGAAAAGAAAAACCGCCCCTACTGCTCAAGCCAAGCCTGTTTCCAATAAATCCATCGAAGAAGAAAAAGAGACTTCGTTTGATTTAGTAACGGGTAAGGATTATATGCCCTACGACCTTTATAAAGTGGAGCTCGCTCGGCCCAAAAAAGAAGGATATGGCTTGCAAGTAGGGGTTTTTTCCGATTACGAAAATACGATGAAACGAGTCGCCGAATTACAAGGGCAATGGTTTCAAAATATTTTGATGAGCATCGAAAAAGGAGAGAATGGTAAAAAATTATACAAAATCATCCTCGGCCCGTTTCCTGATATGGCTACGGCTACGAGTTATAAAAAGCACGCCAAGCGAAAGAAGAAACTTGACGGTTTTGTAGTCAATCTAGGGGAAATTAAAGCGATGAAGTAATTTTTATGGCTGTACTGTTGTATGGTTATATTGTTTTTGTGATGCCAAGCAGCAATATAGCCATACAACAATATAACTATAGCAAAATACTTTTCTTACATAACTAAAACTACAATTCCAACTCCCCTTTCCCTTCAAAAGCGGTTAACCCATCCAAACTCTTTCTGTTTTTCAACGCTCGATACGCTTTTAACGAATCTTCATCCTTTTTGGCCACCCATTTTTTCATTGTATCCCGGTCTTCTTTAAATTCGTAAAGCGGCACCGTGTAACCACACGAATCGGAAACTCTTGTCAAAGAAACTTTGATGATAGACCGAGCGCTTGCATACTCGGGAAAATGATTCTTTAGTCGGTCAAATTCGGGTGTACCCCGTTCAAATACTTCCCCTTTTCCGTACAGGCGAACCAACTTAGGCGGGCCGTCAAACGCGCAGAATAAAAAGGTAATCCGCTGATTTTCCTTCAAGTGAGCAATGGTTTCCGCACCACTTCCCGTTAAGTCGATGTACGCAACGGTCAAATCGTCTAAGATTCTGAGACTATCCAGGCCTTTGGGTGAGACATTAACCAAGCCTTCGGCGGAAAGAGGAGCCGTGCTGACGAAAAATAGCTTTTGCTGTTCGATAAATGTTTTAATTCTCGGTTCAATTTTTTCGAATACTTTACCCATTGCAATAATTTTTGTTAATACGATTACTCGTTAAGATGTTATTTTGCTCGTCATTGACGTGTCAACTTATCCAATAAAACCTTACGATAGCAGCTATTAGTTCTTTTAGAGTCGCTGATTTTTTAAACAAAGTTTGTCGCTCTGACGTTTCTCAAGAGATACATTAAAATTAATTTAATGAATAGATAAATGTCTCGAAGGCTACCTATATTAATTCCAAAAGACAAAAAGGTTTTGCTCTACGATGGTGTGTGCAATCTTTGCGATGGTTTTGTGCAGTTTGTATTAAAAAGAGATAAAAAACCCGTTTTCTATTTTGCTTCTTTGCAATCAGATATTGGTCAACAATTACTAGAAAAACACGGCGTTGATGCCAGAGATTTAAGTACGGTAGTGCTAATTGATGGTCAGAAAGTATATACCCATTCCGACGTAGCACTCCAAATATTCGAAGAATTGGGCGGCGTCTATCGCTTGCTTTATCCCTTTAAATTCTTGCCCAAAGGCTTTCGAAATAACATTTATAATTGGGTTGCCGCCAACCGCTATCGCTTTTTTGGTAAAAAAGAAGTTTGTATGCTCCCTCAGCCCGAGTGGCATAGTCGTTTTTTGGATGTCCTCTAATTTCCTCTCCTATCTACTTTAACTTTCCTTTAATACCCGTTTTTATAACCTAGAACGTCTAAAGTTCGTTACACTAACTATGGCTAAAGGCATCTTCTTTGCCTAGTGCTTTTCTGAAATTATTTCAATAAAATTAAACAGATGATACAACGATTAACTTTTTTATGCTTGTTGTTGGCGCTTTGTTTTTCTACGGAAGTAGAGGCGCAAAAATTAAAAGGATTATTGAACAAAGCCAAAGAGGTCGTAGAAGGTGGAGGCGGACTGAGCAAAGAAGAAGCGGGAGAAGGCTTGAAGGAAGCGCTCAATATTGGTGTGGGCGAAGCCGTCGATTTTTTGTCGGTCGAAGACGGTTATTACAAGAGTCCTTATAAAATATTGATGCCCGAAGAAGCAGAGAAAGTGGTTGGGAAATTACGAGCGGTACCCGGTTTTTCTAATGTCGAAGAAGACGTTCTGGAAAAAATAAATCGAGCGGCCGAAGATGCGGCTACTAAGGCCAAACCGATTTTCATCAGCGCCATTAAGCAGATGACTTTTAAAGATGCGCTTAATATTTTGATGGGCGAAAAAAATGCAGCCACTACCTACTTAGAAAAGGCTACCTACGACCAGCTTTACAACGAGTTCAAACCTGTCATTATCGCTTCTTTAGATAAGTTTAAAGCTAGAGAAACTTGGCGTGGTGCCGTAAAGGCGCATAATAAATTGCCTTTTGTCAAGAAAGCTAATCCCGAATTAGACGACTACGTAGCCAAGCAAGCATTGGTAGGGATGTTTAGTTTGGTGGAAAAGAAGGAAGCCGATATTCGAGGAAATGCCGATGCTCGGCCAAGTGCGTTACTGCAAAAGGTATTTGCGCAGCAGGACAAATAGGTACTTTGACAAAATTGTTTTATGGCTATATTGTTTTATGGCTATACTGCATGAGGCGTTAACGTCTAGCAATATATGCTCTACTAGACAATCCAATTAAAAATTGATGTAACTACTTAGGCAAAGTAAAGAAAATAATTAGCCAGTTAGGCCAGCTATTTTTTCTTTTAAGGAATTTTAAAAGTTCTTGCATAATGGATTATGGAAGCACTTTTTAAGTTTCTTAAAAGGACAAAGAGCGGCATAAATGGATGATTATTAATTTTACTTTGCCTTAGCACTCTTTTTACCATAAAGTCCATACAGCTCATACACAGACGTGTCCGTATGGAGAGTCCATAAAGTTTTTTTCGAGCGGTAGCATTGACTATTTCGAGCAGTAGCATTAACTGTTTTGGCGTTTTCAGCACAGAGTGGTAAGTAGTTGCAAATTGATATTAAAAAGAGGTCAGAAGTCGGACAGTCCGTACGGACGGTCTGACTTCTGACCTCTATTCACTTTTTAGCTGCAAATCCGAAGGCTCGTATTTATTACTACCCGGCAAAGACCGTTTAAGCAACCAAAAATGACGGGCATCCTTGATGGTCTTATCGGGATTATCCGTAAAGAAGTCCCGCACATATTGATTGTACTGATTAGATGTGGGAATTGTACTTTGGTAGTTAGTATCTTTTTTTCTTTCTTCCAAAATATGCCATTGGTCGATGGCGTCTCGTAATGTTTTACCACAATTGTCCCGCATCCAAGCCATGAAGTCAATATTAAACTTGAACTTCGGCCCAATTTCTTTTTGAAAAAATCGGCGTGTATTGGGTCCATTGGTGTAGCTATCCGTAATAATCGTCTCTGTCGTTAACGGCTCTTTGGCCCAATTAAATCTGGAAGTAGGTTTCTGTTTCTTGGTGGTAGAAATGGTTGGAACAATCCCTGTTTCCAGCATCTCTGCGATGCGGTCTGTAATCTCCGCTTTGCTTCCTGTATAGCTAATTTTGAGTAGTTTACAATAATCCACTAATTCTTGCTTCAACCAGTACCACTGTCTGAGTTCGGCGGCAGTTTTTACATCTATCAAGTTGGGTCTCTTCATGACAAAGCAACAAGAAAATCTTTCAGTTGTTGTCTTTTAGCCGATGCAGTGCACGAAGAAATATCAGTCCCATATTTAAACACAGTAGAGCAAAAATCAAAACGCCCCATTGATTCATTGTTGGGATAACTGCGTCTGGTCTCGAGGAAGCAGCAGGATGTATCATAACGGGCGAAAATCCACTGCCAACTAGGTCACTTAGATTGAGGCAGAAAGTAAGACCATTTTCATCTTTCTCCAACTGTGCAATATCTTGCTTGTTATTATCTAATTGAATAGCTTCCAAATAATCTAGTACACTAGTAGGTGTATTACTATTGGCATAGGAAATACCCATAATATTATAGACGCCTGCATCCAATTGATTGAAGTTGAAGATTCCCGTTGAAGATACGGCCATGATACTATCTTCGTGAATTAACAGAAATGCGTACTGAAAATTAGTCACTCCTGGATTGTTTTTTCCCGCTGCTGCGTAACTCGCCGTAATAGCACCAATGTTCACTTTTCCTTGGTATTGTATTGAATTAAGTCCAACTGGCATTACTAAATCTCCTGCATCGGCACTACAGCAGCCACTAGCATTAGAAAGAATCGTTGTTTTTCCAATTACCTCACACCCATCGCTTGGCCTTGTATAGACATAGAAGAAATCTTGATTCCCAACTGGCACGAAGGGTATAGTAGATGCCAAAATAGCGGGGCGCAACTTAGTTGGTAAAAAAGTAGGGTCTGATTTATACCAAGTGATATGTCCAATCGTAGCCGCATTTCCCGTACGTACCGTTCCATTATCGTTAATGGTCAAGTCAATATGCTGGTTCAAATCAACTTGCTCCGTCCCATCATTACAAATTGTAATGATCGTCACAGCCGTTAGCATTAGTGAGGTCGGTGTATTTACCGTCTGTGTAGTAGTCCCACTAATCGAAACGGGACAGCCCAATTCGTCTTGCGCTGTAATTAACTCGTAATTTCCTGCTTTGGCCGTAGGTAAAGTAAAGGGGCTTGTACTCGCCGCTGCGCTAATACTCGAGCCGCCATTCACTCGGTACTCAAAAGTCCAAGGGCCACTATCAGTAGGGGTGAATGACAAAGTAACTGCACCATTTTCTGTTCCCGAACAGTCTGTCAAGTTTGTTGCTGCTGTAAAATTGCCTGTAGTCGATGCTCCTATACTCAACAGCACTATATCTCCATCAATGGCACCTGTACAGTTTCTACCACCAGCATCCGTTACACTCAACAAACTAAGTTCTACGTTAGAGAAATGAGGTGTTCCAAGTGCCGTTTGTACTTGCTGATAGGTCAAATTTAGTGGATGACTGATTCCATTGAGTGTTACCATCTGGTCGGTGCCATTATGCCGAGTTGCCAAGACCACATTATAACTGCCCGTTCCCCCTGTTAAATTAACCCTTGCTAAAACTTCACTAGCATTGACGGGTAGGCAAAGGTTTTTATCTCCCGTTTGTAAATCTGCTGACGGACATTCTACAGTAAGCATCAACGTATCCGTAGTGAAATCGCTTTGAGTACAAGTACCCGTATTGACGGTAGCTGGATTTACTACTCCTTTGATAAACAATGATTGATTGCAAATACTAGACGGAAGAGAGTTGGTAGCAGTCGTCACGGAAGCAACTGCGCTAGGGCAAGTACCCGTACTGACCGTATGTGTCCCTGGCGTACTTCCCGCATTTCCTACTCTTCGCTGCCAATTATTTGTAAAGTCAGCACAACTACTAGCGGTTCCGCATAAAGTCGTACCCGTCGTAAAACCACTACACACGGTCGATAGACGAACTGCTCGATTATTTTCGAACCAATTATTATTATCGGCCGTGTTGATGACCGCCATATCCACCAAATCCCCTTGGTTGTCTCGTAATTCGGCGCCATCTCTCGATTGTCCATTGAAGTTACCCGGCGGGCCTCCGTCCCAATCTTCGTTGCCTGGAATCACAAAATCGGGGGTAAAATTCGTGGCGCAATTAGCTCCAGCTACTTTAGCTTCACCCGGTGCAAGGATGCCCGATAAAGCAAAAGTCACCACTCTATTATTGTTTCCAATAGCGTATAAATTCCAACCATCCAAGTTTTGAGAACATGGACCGCCATTATAAATCTCGATGTACCGATGACATTGCCAACCTGTACTTGGGTCGCTTAACTCCGAAATAAAAACATTACTACCACCAGCGGGACAAGGACTAGTTATGGTAGAACTATTCGCCAACTTTCCACCAAATCCAGTACTATTTTTGTCTAATGGGTTAAATGTGTTGGTCGTACCGTAGTACCAATCAATTGTACCACCATTTGGTAAATCGGTACTCGTCGCTCCATTCACCGAGAGTGTAAACATTTCGTTGGGACAAACGGTCGTAGCACTAATGGTAGCGCCGTTGGGTTTTGGGCAAGGTGGCGCATTGCGACAATCATTTCCGATGGTAATTATTTGGTTAGCTCCACAATTAGCGAGGTCTTCTACGATGACGGCAATGGGCGTTGTTAAAGTATTAGTCAAATTGAATAGTCCCGTTTTATTGGTGCTAACCGTTGTTCCCGTTGTTGCTTCCATTCCATTGGTGACCCCTTGTTTCAAACGGTATTGGACTAAAGCATTGGCGCTCGTTAGGAAATTGCTAAAATCAATCGTTCCAATATTGGTTGTAAAATCCCTTGGACAAACAAGGCTACTTTTAGTAACAGCCACCGTTGTTCCGACCGTTATATTTACTTGTACTTTTTCGTAGCACTCGTGTGGATTTGATTGATTAACCACTGTGCTATTCTTACCCGAACCACAGCAATCCGTATAATCGTCCCAAACTAACGTGAAGGAATGGGTTTGCCCGACGGCTAACGTGTTGGATGTAAATTTAAACGTGGTCGTACCATCGTCATCACTCGCCGCTGTTCCTACCGTTTTGGTGTGACCGACTTTTTCAATTGTCCAACTTCGGTCGATTCCCGCTTCGTCTCGTACGAAAGAACCCGCTAGCTTAGACGAAGTAATAGTTGGTTCGACGTGTTGGTGGTTATACACTTTGAGTTCGAAAGTGACCGTTTGCGCATCACAGATATTCAAATTGACCGAATTTTTATCCGTGATTTCCACATTTCCGCTACCAATATTGTAAAAGAAATCCCAAGCGTCCGTATCATTAGGTCGACCTGGATTTGGATGGTTGGTAATTTGCCATTGGGCAGCGGCAGTCACTGCGTTTATCGAACTTGGGACCAATGCCGTCGGTGCGAAAGCCTGCCAATCTGCATTCAAGTCGGGGTCGTCCATATGCGAAGAAGTAGTACTCGTTTTAGCCTCTTGGCGACTATTGCCCGCAGGACTAGTATCGTTGATTCGAATATGCGTCGAGTTACAAGCAGTTAAGTTTAGACCGAGGTTGACCCAAATAGGATTAGATAGAGCAGGAACAGTGTATTTTTGTCGGTCGGAGTTGCAATCACCGGGTGGAATCGACAATACCAAACCTGCAATTTTAGGATTTCCTAAATCATCGTTACCATTGGGCATTACATTTACGGCAGTAGCATTTCCACCATTAGCTCGATAACCTATATGGGGCCCCATATTATCATTAACCACACCATTCTCATCGTTGTCGCCTAGTGTATAAGAGTGATTGATTTGCACCGAAACGTGGTCGGAAGGAGCGCCCGAGTTGCCAGAAGAACCGCCCACCGTCGTTCCGCCTCCATTCGACCTAGTTACATCGGGGGCACCCCAATAGACCGCATCGTGTGGCGTTCCGTCGGGTCGAAAGAGGATAACTTGGTCTCCATCCTTATTGCCATTTTGGGGTTGATTGTCTAAGGTAAATCCGTAGGTTGAATAAAGGGAAGGGGAGACGTAGTTGATATTAGCGGCACTACATACATCAAAGTCAACTACTAAACCGGGAAAGTCACAGACGCTACAAGAAAGTCCTACATTTGGCCCTGTGTAAAATCCTAAGCTGCGATTATTGCGTTCTTCGCAGCCAACTAAGAATACGCTGTCGGCGGGAATTTGGGTGTTAGCGGGCAGCACAACCGCCCACTCGGTATTGGTGATGACCATACAACCGATGTTCGTACCGGGCGGTCCTGCTATTTCTACAATAGCGTCGTTACCCGCTTCGGCATTTCCACCATCACCTGATATTTCATTGATAACTACGTAATCGTACTGGGCATTTAAAATAGCTGCAAAGAGGAGAAAGGCAGTTAGGAAAAGTGTTTTTGAAAGGTTTACTGTGGGATGGCAACCGGCAACCATCCTTAGGGGTAGTGTTTGTCTCATTTTTTGCTAAATTGTTTATAGGTTTTTCTATAGCCCGGTTTTCAGAACAAAACAAATGTAAACAAACAGTTAGAAAAAACAAAATTTGGCATTGCTTTTCTGTTATAAATCTTATACCCATAAAACAAAAAGAGGTAGTGTACTTGACACTACCTCAGCCCTAACCAAATAAAACCAAATTAATTTTTTATATCTTGACAGCTAATTATGCTGCGTTATTCTATTCATCGATACAAAATTAAGTCAAAAAACGATAAAATTCTAATTTGTTCGAAATTGCTTTTAGTTTTTCTATTACAAAAAGCTAGTTGTTACTTTTTTACCGTATAAAAAGTGGTAAACAGTTATTTTTTAAAATTAAGTTCTTTTTAAAAAAGAAATTTGAATTTTAATTCTGTTTGCGAATTAGGTTTTTTTACCAAAATTTTAGTCGCTTTCTTTCTGTAATTTAGATGATTTATGAAAATATC
>JBCCQK010000221.1:0-12492 GCA_039024375.1 Bacteroidota bacterium | reverse complement strand
GTTACGTTTTCTTCAACGGGTAAGTACGCACGTTCTGGGAATTGAGGATAATTTTCTAAAACATCGTGAATCTCCGAAGAATTGAAAACAACGGCCCAATACCATTTACCAAAACCTTCATGTTCATTGACAGCGCGCACCCAAAGATTTAAGAAATCTCGTTTGATGCGATTTTCATCCGAATCTTGCCCTTTAACTTCTAAAACTAATTTATCTCCATTGACCAATTCAACAATGTAATCAGGATAATAATTTTTGACGACTCCTCGATAATTGTATTTAATCACAAAACCCAAATGGTCATTTTTGACAAAGGATTTTACTTTGGCGTGCTTGTCAAGAATGTCAGCATTATTTGCTTCCCAAGTGCTATCAAAAACGGTGAAATTGATGTGGCATTTTTTGTGGGAATCATTAGGTTTGGTCGTGTACCAAGTAGGCATGTTTCCCGTAGAGCGGATAGGGCGTTCCTTGTCAAAGACAGGGGTTAACTCTTTTATATTCTGGTTTCTAATGGCAACCCTAAAATGCTGAACAATTCTAGTCATGTTCAACATCAATAAGATTCTTCTTCTCAAGGGGTCCTTGCTAAAAAGATTAGATTTGATGATGATTTTATCCGATTGGATAAACTGTTCGGTAATTTTTATGAGTTGGGCAATAAAGGCGAAGTGGTCTCCTTTCCAGCCTGTTTTTTCTGCTTGGGCAATTTTAGATGCTACTCTAAAAATAATACTTTGAATGCGGTATTTATCGTCCAAAGTTTTTAAGTCAATATCCGAAAGTGCTGCTGCGTTATTGGCTTTAAATTCAATTACTCCCGCTAAACTTGCTTCCGTGATATTATCGGCAGGGTCAATTTCCAAGGGCGCAATTGCAGCAAAATCTAGTACTAGTTGGGTATTGAAAACCGTATCGACTCTTAGTACATTTGGAAAACTAATTTGATGCGCCAGTTTTGCCTCGACGGGTTCTATCATGGTAATTGGACGGGCAGGGCGAGGACGAGACGTGCCGCCTTCATGGGGTAAAAAAGAAAAGGGAACACCAAAAATATTAACGTATTCCGCCTCCAACATCCCCGTCTCTCTGTTAAAATCATACGAAACTCTTCGCAAACCTCGACCGACCACCTGTTCACATAATAATTGACTGGAAAAAGCCCGCAAACCCATAATTTGCGTCACATTTCGAGCATCCCAACCTTCGGAAAGCATAGCTACGGAAATAACATTTTGCACTTGCTCCCCTGGTTGACCTTCCTTACCGACACTATCAATTTTTGCTCTCAACTGCTCTGCTAGTTCTTTTTTACTACCCGTTAGTTTGCCATTTTCATTCTCTAAAGCACCTAGCGTTTTACTATCAATTTGGAGCAATTTATCTTTATTACCTAATTCTTTTATTTCACAATCACCTTGCATAAAATGATTATAAACTCGTGATGCAGTGTAGGTATTATTCGCCACAGTTATCATTACGGGCGGTATATTGATACCTTCCTGCACCCAATCTTTCTTAGTGGATTGCCAATCTAAAGCCAGCAAATCGTAAGCATTCTTGACCAAATCGGGCAGCGGAATGTTCTCTTGCTTTTGATTCAAATCGGGTTTTACGTCTCTGTCCATGTAGATGTGATACAGACGAGACCGATAATCGCCGCCTCTCCTGCCATCGTCTCTGACCACGACTCTTGGCGTTTTGACTAGCCCCGATTCGATAGCATCGTTCAATCCAAAATCACTGACTATCCATTTGAACAAACCCTGCTCGTTACTTTTTTTACCCGTTGGAGCAAAGGGCGTAGCAGACAAATCATGGCAGCGTAAAATGCCTATTTTTTGATGAATTCGGTCTAATCCACCTACCCAAATGGTATTATCCACCTCGGCGGCTGTCTTTTTTTTGACCTTACTTTCGGCTGCTGTTCGCCAAGCGTGGTGCGCCTCGTCGTTGATGACCAAAATATTTTTGGCTTTGGCGAATTCATTTCCCAATACTTGTCGGACGTAGGCAGCATCACTCAAAGCACCCCTTTTGTCTACCCCCTTTTTCTTTTGAATTTTTTCGTCCGATTCCCAACTCAATTTATGCCAATTGATAATTTTTAAAGTCCCTTGGCGTAATTTTTCTCTTAATGCTGGTGGGACAATATTGAAAAAATCGTAATAATTGCCGTCGTCTTTGGGCAGTAATACTGCCAATCGACTACGTACCGTCAACCCTGGCGCAACAATGAGTATATTTTTAGAAAATCGAGTATCCTGCCGATTGGTCGCTTTGTTGAGAATGTTCCAAGCAATAATCATGGACATGATTACCGTCTTACCCGAACCCGTTGCCATTTTGCTACACCAGCGGATAAAATCTCCTCCGTCGGAAGGTATATTAATGCCCGTTTTGTAAGCAGCGGGAGCTTCCGTCAGAAAAATCAATGTCTCGATAGCTTCCAATTGGCAAAAGAAAAAGGGAAAATCTCTTTGGCTGGCATCTTCCCAATGCGTCAATAGCTTTTTAGTAATGCCCGTCAACCCAGGTCTTCCCTCCGTTTTCCACGCTTTTACCTGCGCCCGAATGGTATTGACTAGGGGCAGTTCCACAAAATTGCCAGGGTCGTCAAAGTTTTTAGCTTTTGGGTTGGCTACAATAAAACCCGCTCGGCGGCGTCCCGATTTGCGTACAAATTCTCGTACTTCCCTTTCGTAAAACCAATGTTCTTTTGGCTCAATGTAGGGCGAGTTGATAATGAGTTGGTCGATTTGTTTCATGGTTTATTGGCGTTGATTGAGTTCGTGGAGGTATAATATCTTTAGGCTTTCAATCCCTCGGTCATCGATGATTTTTACGCCTACTCTAGTCCCCGCCTTGAAGGGAAGAGAAACGGTTCCTCGGAAGGCGGCTATTTTGTCGGTGTCTATTTCTGCTTTGAGCGTTTTGGCGAGTTTGGCCCAGCCGTCTTTCGCTCCCGCCATTGGGAAAAAGATTTGGGTAGGGAATAAACTCCTGCCATCGTAGTCGGGGTCTAACATCCACATCGCAATATTTTTAGCCGTACCAGATTTTACTTCGCCACTCCGAGGGTCGTAATAATCAAAGCCTTTGACTTCTACTACGTGCTTATTGGCATCTTCCGCATCTTTTCGGATGATGACATCAGGTGAACCTACCAGCCAAAAACTTTGACTGCTTCGACTTTTTTTCTTCAAATCTTCGGTTTGTAAGTCCATATTCATCACCGAACGTAGCAATAGGGTACTACCAAATTTGGTCTCGTCAATATCCTTGGCTGCCTCCTCGTCAAATTGGTAGGCACAGAATAGCACCATATCGGGTTTAGGACGTAAGGTGGAGACTTCATCTAAGGCTGCATCCACCTGTCGCTGCTCCATCGGGGCGTGTTCGGGACCAAAAATTACAAAAACTCGTTTGGGATTCTCGCCTTTGGTTTCGCCGATGGCTTGAATGTGCCGAGTGCCTTCCTGCGTTTCCAAACGGCTGAATTCAATCTTAGCGCCGCCTTTGGCTTGTATGCCCGTGCGTAAGAGTTCATCTTGCCATTCGTCTTGTCGCAAGGTTTCACCGCTACGACTGACGCTGTCGTCAGCGGATAGTTCTTTGGTCTCGGGCGTATCTAGGGAACGTACCGTTGGGGCTGGAACGGATTCTACGGTGAAGGGGCCCGTTACTCTTACTTTGGAGTTGTCTTTTAAGGGTTGGTCGTAGAAAATTTCCTGTTTGGGTTGCTCGTTATTAGCTATAGATTTGAGTGTGATTCTTGGTAAAGATTTATATTTAAAACCACTTGAAATCCCTTGATTAGGTTGATTCAATAAATAATATTCATAAAGTTCAGTTAAAAGTCTTTGTTTAGCTAAAGTTACAGCAATTCTAGAAGTATCACAAGTAATCCATCTTCTTCCCCAATTTTCAGCAACCTTTGCTGATGTCCCACTTCCACAAGTTATATCTAATATTAAATCTCCTGGCTCGGAAGCCATAAGCATACATCTTTGAATGATTTTTTCATTTGTTTGTACAACATAAATCTTCCCCATGCCACTTCCTGTTCCTGTATCTGTCCAGATATTATTTAGCTCAACAGCAGGAAAATCATCAAAATATCTTACTCCCGAGATTGAGTTTCCAACTACTACTGCTCTTTTCTTATTTATTAACTTTTCAAGGCTAACTTTAGGGAAACCCCACCATCTTGAACCAGAAGAATAAATTTTGTCATTTACTTCAATTTCATACTTAGAGCCAGGTCCAGGTTTAGTTAGTATTACATATCTAAATGCTTTAAGACCTTTAGGTAGTCTTTTGAGCTCTTTTTCTTCTTTGGTTGCCTTTCTTATATTGCCTTTTTCGGTAAGGATGTTGTCATATTGAGAAGATTTTTCTTTGTATTCTTGCTCAATAAAAATCTGATTGTATTTCAAATTTGCTTCTGATTTGGCATACCAAATAACAAAATCGTTTCTTCTAGATAGTTTCTTAGAGCCCAAAGCACCTGCTTTGATGGCAACTATTTCACTAACAAAATTGCTTTCTCCAAAAATCTCGTCCATCATTGTTCTAACTCGATGCACATTCTCATCACTTATCTGCACAAAAATACTCCCATTCTCGTGCAATAACTCCTTAGCCAATAACAACCTGTCTCGCAAATAAGACAAATAAGAATGAATGCCCAATTCCCAAGTATCTCGAAAGGCTTTAATCATTTCGGGTTCGGCGGTGAGGTCTTCGTCTTTGCCGTCTTTGACGTCCCTTTTATTGACAAATGGTTGAAAATTAGAGCCGTACTTAATCCCGTAGGGTGGGTCAATATAGACCATTTGCACTTTGCCCGCCATTCCTTCTTTTTCCAACAAAGAATTCATTACCAGCAAACTATCGCCCGCAATGAGGCGATTGCTCCAATTATCTTTATGTTGGTAAAACTGAATTTCTTCTCGGCGCGGTCGTTTGGTTTTTTCAAAAAGGGATAATTGCTCGCCTCCTTCTTTTTCCTTTTCCACTTCTTTGATAATGCGGCGAGGGTCAATGCGTTCGTGGACGTGCAGGGAAACAGTAGGAATGTCAAAAGAGGTACGTTCGGCTTTGCCCGCCCAATTAAGGAAAGGTTGCTGGGCTTTTTGCAGGTTTTTGTTCTCTTTTTTTAAGAGGTCTAACTGCATAGTCAAGGCTTCCAATGTTGCTTTGGGTAAGTCGCCTTGTTCCTGCAATTCCTTTAGTTGAGTTTCTAGGGTATCAATTGCTGTCTGCTGTGCTTTGAGTGAATCGTCTAATTTATCTCGTACTGCTGCATTGCTTTGGTCCCATTGCAATTCGGGGTCAAAGTGGTAATCGTAACGGTAGCTTTTTTTTGTACCGTCCTTATCGCTTTCTTTGCTGACTAATCCAACAGGTGGGTTATTCAAGCGTTCTTTATCGTTGTGTGTATAAGTTTGGATGTTTTTCTTTGATTTTGCCATGTTGAATCAGTACGATGAATTTAAAAAAGAGCCTACTACTTCAAAAGCAATTAGATGATTTCACTCAAGTAAGTACTATTGAAGAGTAATGGAATAAGTGACAAAGGTGAGAATAATGTTATAGCCTGTTCTTCTTCTTTTTAGTTTCAATTTTTTAGGGGGTTGCCATAAGTAAATATCCCGTGAGCAAAATACATATTATTTTTAAAAATCTGAATATTCTGTTACCCTTTTGTCATATTTTGCTTTATATGTATGTAAATGATTCTTCTAATCAAAAAAGGCGTATGACCGAACATCACACGCCTTTTACTTTATAACTTTTATAGCTATTGATTTACAAATAACTCGAAATGTTTGTGGAGCCTAGGGGAGTCGAACCCCTGACCTCTTGACTGCCAGTCAAACGCTCTAGCCAACTGAGCTAAGGCCCCTTTTATAGCGGTGCGAATTTACAATAATAATTGGCAAAAAAGCAAGAGTTGAGGAAAATTATTACTTTTAGGGAATGGGTCGTGAAGAAAATAGCAATAGGAGAAATGGAAGGCCGAACCTCATAATGATGGTATAAATGAACGAACGTTTAAAACAACTCTATAAAACCGTTATTTTAGCGCACAATAAAGACCCTTTTCACTACGAAAAGAAAGAAGCAGCGACGCATCGAGTGGAGGCATACAACTCACTTTGTGGAGATAAATTTCAAGTATTCTTAGAAGTAGAAGACGACCAAATTCGGCAAGTTCATTTTCACGGCTACGGCTGTGCCATTTCGAAAGCGGCGACTTCCGTGTTAGCCATGCAGCTAGAAGGAAAGACCGTACAAGAAGCTACGGCACTTTGTGCCCAATTTCAACGCTTAGTAACCGACGATTCGGCGGAAATGGTGGACGTGCCCGAGGATTTCGAGGCGTTCACCGCCGCTCGAGATTTCCCCGGCCGCTTGACCTGTGCAACCCTAAGTTGGGAAGCGGTGGAGGAATTTTTAAAAAAAGGCGCCACCGATTAATCATCCGTGACGCCCGTTATTCGAACTACAAATTTGTTATTTGTTATTGGTTACTCGTTATTTGTTTAGACGTTGACGCTCATTACAACAAGGCGAAGTAACTTAACTCGGAGTCGAAGTGCAATCGTAACTCGACTCTCCCGAGTCGAAATCCATCGCGCTAAATAACCGATATTTCAAGTCTCCAGACTTGAAATAATTATCTGCTCGTCTCCCGACGAGCATCTATTAAAACTCATTTCAAAACAATCATCTTCTTAGTTGCCGTACCAAACGGCGTCACCAACTGATAGTAATACGTGCCCGTTTCCAGGTCGTCCGCTGCAATCTGTATTTGTTGTGGCCCCACTTCGAACAATCCACTTTCCGTCCGCACAATTTGTCCTTGTAAATTGACGATGTGTAACGTTACGTCGGCCGCCCAAGGCAACTCGAAGCCGATAGTCGTATTTTGGGTAAATGGATTGGGTTGATTTTGCGCCAAAGTGAACGAAGTCGGTTGTGGTGTATCGTCTTTTATCCTTAAAGTGACGCCGTGTAAAGTACCATTTGTTTGATAGGCTTCGGCATCCGTCACCGTTGAGTTAATATCCAATAATTCACTCAGTGCGGCGGTACGATTCGCTTTGAACGTCAATCCAAAAAGTTGTGCATTACCTGCATTAGGCTCTGCGGTCACCCTGTGCCAACTGGTCGTCACAAAACCTCGATTTTCGCTGGTTTGACCAAAGTTGGCCGCTTTAGCGATGCCTTCTTTCAAATCAACCAATTCCAAATCGTCAAATTGTAGCGTAAACTGGTAGCCTTCAATGTCCGCAAATTGGGGCGCTTCGAAGACCACTTCGACCGTTTCGCCCGCTACGACTTGTTGTTCCTCAATTTCAATCGACCAATTGCCCGTTGTGTTACGACTATCTGCTTGATACAAACTACTCACCGAGGCGCTGCCGTTAATGTCGCCCAATTTCACCGCAATAAAGTCTAAATCGGGCCGAATACCGTTGAGATTATTCACTTGAATAACTTCGGGGAAAGCCTCGGCGGAGGGCTTATCGGAGACAAAGTTGTAAGTCGCATCCACGAAGCGCCAGCTTGGCGTGCCGTCTGGAAATTCGGTCGCTAGATTCAGGATTAACTTTCGAATTTGAATAATATCGAAGGTGCTAATGTCGCCCGACCCATTAACGTCCGCCGCAATGAATTGGTAAGGCGAAGTGAACGGTTCTTTTCCTAAAATGTGCTTGGTTATTTTTACCAAATCGAACGTCGAGACGCCATTCAAATAGTCGTTGTTCTTTTCTGGAATCACGGTGTAATTGCTGCTACCTGTAATGTCAAAAGCAAAACTTCCGTTTGATTGGGTCATCATCATCGTACTTTCAGCGTTTTCCACTCGCACTTCTACGTCTTGCACTGCCGCACCAAATTCGGTGTAAATCCTACCCGAAATCGACCCGCCTGACACGGGGCAGACGCCCATATTGTCTTGCACTTTCATTGAGGTGATACAGAAATCGTAATTGTCCGCTTCGTCGATGGTGTATATATGTACGGTCTGGATGCCTACGTAGTCGCAAGTTAAATTTACGGCTTTGGGAAGTGCTCGGACGCCCGCTAAGGTTGTTGGCGGCTCGGTCTCTAACGAAGCGTGCCAAATTCTAAAGTCGAGTTTATCTTTTGGCGTACAGTTATCAAAACTGTTGATGTCGAAATCGACGGCCCAAATGCCTACGGTCTGATTCTGACCTAACTCAATCGCCAATCCTTCTAAACAGTAAGGGCTTGGTCGCTTGCAATCTTGGAAAGTGTAGGTGTTTTCCGCCTGCGCCGAGTTGCCACATTGGTCGGACACTTGCCATTTGATACGGTAAGAACTGTTCGGATTGACGACCCAATTGAAAGTGTTGCTAAATCCGCTCCCTCTCGAAACGTTGTTTTCATAAACTTGCCAGAAGTAGTTCAACTGTTCCGTCGAAGCATCGTTGCAATCTGTGGCGGTGGCCGAAAACGTTTTGGTGGCGCTACAATCATCCGTATTTTCAATACAATTATCCACTTCCTCTACCGAAATAATGGGCGCTTCGTCGTCCTGCACTTTCAATACTTGGGTATAAGTGAAATAAGCGGCGTTGGCGTATTGCCCACTACTAATGGTCTGTGGGTCGATTACGTCGCCCGCTAAATTAGTGATTCGATTGATGCGAACGGGGGCATCTCCTGCTTGGTATTTGCACCAGTTGATAATATGGTACGTTCGAATCACCTTGAAACAAGCGTCGTCCACGATTTCAAATTTTTGGTCGTAGGCTTCGTAGGAAACCAAATCACAAGCGCCATTTTCAATGACCAATTCCTCTTCGGGAACGCCCGCACCGCAGCTACCCATCCAATCAACTGGCAAAGTTACTTTCCAATTCGGACGGTATTCGATATTGATGGATTGCTCCGCCCAATTGGATACGTTACCCATGCCGTCCCGTACACGATAGCGTCTTTTGGCTCGGTAAACGCCACATTCGAGGTCAATTAACTGGTATTGTTGCTCGAAGGTCAATTCCTGACAAGTCAAGTTATCAACACAAGCGGCCGTCGGTACGCCATATTTTTGATTATAAACATCCAGTAAATCTCCCTCTAAGGGTAACCATTCTGAATTGTCAAAAATTTGGTCTCCATCTGTATCGGTCACGGCTCCCAATTCACCGTTGTGGAAATTATCGCAGTAGTCCCATTGATTAGCTAAACTAACGCAAAGTGGGTCAATTTTGTCTTCGGCTTTGACGGCCATTCGGCAAAAATTGAAGTTGCCGTTTTTGTCAATAATTAATAATTCGATATGTACCGTTTGCTGCAAATCGCAGCAGGAGAAGTCCACAAAATCTCCCCAGCCCGTTGGGTCTAAACGATTGGATAAACGATTTTTTACGTAGTTATTCACATTGCCTTGCCATATGCCGGATTGACCACAAATTTCCCTTCGGACTAGCGTACTTTCAATGCCACAAGCGTCCCAACTACCCGCATCAATGTCCGTGGCCAAGATTCTTGCCGCATCGTTGGATAGCGAAACGGTCAGTTGGTCTTGACAAACGGCGGAGGGTTTGGTTTGGTCTTCCAATACAAAATACTGGAAACAACTATCTTCTTTCGTTTGCTCAAAACATTCGTCGAACGCCCGATAGCCGACCCGATACGTACCCGCTACGAGTGGTCCCGCTTGTGCTAAATTATTGGCAACTTTCCACCAAGAAGTATCTTCTAATAATTCCACGGTATAAATCGCTACTTCGGGAATCGCATCGCAGTTATCCGTTACTTGCGGTGCAGTCAATGATACATTCTTGCTACATTCGAAAGGAGGTAGTGCTATCTTTTGAGCGGTCAGCAACGAAGCGTTTTGAGTACAATTCAGCGTAGGCGCTAAGGTGTCTTTGAAAACGACCAATTGGGTGTCGATTGGGACGGGACCTGATTTGCCACACCAGTCGAGCAGCGTCCAGTAACGGAAGTATTTTTGACCACATGAAGAAGGAAACTCTTGGTCCGTTTTGGTCAAAATGTAATTGCAGATATAGTTTTGTGTACTCAAAGCTACTGTATCGGTCGGCGTGAATTTCCCATTTCGTTGGACGCCCACAGCTAAACTCGGCAAGCCCGTCCGGCTTAAATTTTGTGCCAACGAAGGACTATCTTCACCACAGCTCAAAATGGCGTCGGGTGTTTTGACAATTTTGTCGATACCTGGTCGCATCACTCGCACGGTGTCTTTCAAAAAAGTGGTGTTTCCACAAGCATCTGCTGCTCGCCAAGTCACCAAAAAGGTGCTAGTTTCGCAGTTATCGCCGAAGCTAATTTTATCGGCGCTCTGAAACTGAACGTCAATGTCGGCACAGTTATCTACCGCTTTTGGTGGCGTTAGCATCAGTCCATCAACGGACAAATTCGGTTCACAAGCAAAAATGGTATCGGTCGTTACGCCCTTCGTAAAAATCGGAGGGGTATTATCTTGAAAAACGACGTTGGACGTACAAGTAGAAGATTGGGGCCCATTGTTGCAAAAGGGTAGCGTTAGTCCATCGTAATAAGTACGAGTAATTTCGACAAAAAAGTTATTAGTACAATTATCAATTTTATCTCGGCTCAAAGTAGGATAATCGCCCGCTCTACCCGTTCCAGAAGCCAATATTTTTCCGCTGGCATCTTTGATTTTAATTTGGTAATACATCGTATCTTGAATCGTATCACAAGGGCTTTCTAAAATCATATCGGGGGTAACTAGGAGGTCACAGGCGGAACCCAATGGAATGAATAATCTATCATTACAGACCAAGTTAGGTTCGTTAATGGCAAAATAAGTCAGTGCCGTTTTGGTCGTATCGCCCTTCAGTTTGTAGGTTACCAAGTAGGTACCGATGGCAAATTCCTCACGGATAAACATATTTTGATTCTTCGACAAACAGGTATCTATGCAGATTTTTCCCGAGGCGTTTGTAATACGTACAATGGTAGAATCATTGGTAATTGTTCCACAACCAGCGGTTATCGTTGCTGCCCCAATCGTGTGCATCCGAGAAATTTCGCCACAAGCAAGTTTGGGGTTCCCAATAGACGGTGGCGTTATGGTAATATTTCGGTCGTTGCAAGATACCCAGGCTTCCCAGCCCGTTCCTTTAGCAAAATCATCATTGGTGAAAAACACAAAGGTTAAACAACCCGACGGATTAATAGCGGGCGAACAAGAAGCGGATACCCAGCCGCCGAAGGCCTTTGACACGCCAACACCCGAACCGCTTCCAATTACGGGCGCATTTCTAGCCCGCAAAGCGGTCAAATCACCATCGAAGGCCACCAAGGTATCCCCCGCAGCTACGTCAAAATCGGTAAATTCCACCTTCACCGTCTGCCAGGGATTTTTAGGACAAATGGTAAGGGTATCCATTCTAGCGGTGGTGTCGCTATACAACGGAAACGAGACACCGTCATCCATAAACTTGTTTTGGGCGTCACAATCGGAAATGGTATGCGTCACCGCTTTACCATCGTTGGGCATTACAAAGATTTGCGCAAAAGGAAGCGGTGCTTCGTTCGCAGTAGAAAGGTCACTCGGTGGATTACCTTTTAGGTTGGTCGTAGCAAAAGAGGGATGGTTGAAAAAAATACTGAGTAATAGCGTCCACAGAAAAATCAAGGAAAGCCGATTGGTAAGGATACCAGCGGTATCTTCACTTATCGGCGATAAGCGTAATTTACTGTTCATGGGAAATTTAAGTTTTGGTAAAAGAATTTCGGTTACCAGTAGCCGTAACACAATTCTCCGAATTGTGCCAGACTCAAATAGCACGACGGTAAACGTCGCTTTACTTTCAGTCAACCGAAAATTGGTACTAAGTTTTTAACTTTGGATAGTAAGTCGCTTCTACTGCTTCGTTAGTGGGATAGTCCAACGAATAGCAATAGATAGCTGTTTTTTAGTTAAGTCTCGTAGGTTATTTCTTGATGTAAAATGTAGTGGATAGTAAGGAAGTGAATCAACAAAGAAGAGGTCAATTCGCCTGCAATGGTAATGCTTGAAGTGGTGTTCCAAAATTGTTGTTTACGAATTGTTGGAATAAATAATCATAAAAATAGAAGTGTAAATTTTTTCGGTTCATGGAAGATGATTTTGGATAAAAGATTCGTTGAGTGATGATTTTAGTGAGTTTGGAAAAACAGTTTCATCGTTCCCTAAAACTAAAATCATACATAAATAAAAGGCTGGTACGAATTGCTTATTCGATGGCCAAGCGTTTGGTGTAAATTATTATCTTTTGTGGAAAGGTACTTGTAAAGTAAGGAACAGTAAAAAATAAATTGACAGTTTGAAAAATCTTAATTTATTGATTATCAATACTTTTAGATTTTGAACCAGCCCGCACAGCAGTCTGGCGGGTTTGTAATTTTAAATTTTACATTTTCCTAAAAGGTGTGGTAGTAATGATTTGTGAATGCAATATTCTATTTTTTTTG
>JBCCQK010000220.1:0-12589 GCA_039024375.1 Bacteroidota bacterium | reverse complement strand
TGTAAAGGTAGCTGTCCTGCCGACCAGATTAGACCCAAACGGTCCTTATGAAAAACGGTTAGCAACTTTACTAATTTCAATTGTGCCTCCACCAGTTTTTGTTCTCGACTATTCACCAGAAATATCGAACTTTCGCCGAAACGAAACTTCTCATTTTCTGCTTCCAATAAACGTTCGTAGTTATTGACGGCAATCCGATTGATACCCACCTGCTGTCGGGAGTTGTCCAATTGCTCTCGGTAATTCAATATCTTGTTTTTAATTTCTTGGCTCTTCTGACGTAAAAAGAAATTAGTATCCAGTAATTTTAAATCTACTAATTCTAAATCTGCTCGTGCTTTTCGTCGAAAAATCGGCATTCCCACGGTAATACCCGCTTTATAATTTTCGGTCAGTAAGGCGTTAAAATTCCCCATTTCTCCTCCATCTTTGGGTGGGTTCACAAAGTCGAATCCGTTGGCCAAAAAATTGAACTCCACGTCCACCTGGGGTTTCATATATTCCTTTTTGAGCCGCCTATCTACTTCTAACTGTTGCAATTTGAACCGATACTGCTGCAAAATAGGATGGACTTCTTGTAAGTTGCTCAACAATTCACCAATATCCAAACCCGCACTGGGCAAAGAAATATTGGGATAATAGGGAGGCAACAGCAAATCGCTTACCTCAACGGGTATTTCATTTTGATACCACAAAAAATTGGATAGGACGCGTCGGCTATTTTCGTAAATCATCCTCACGTCGTTGGTGGCAATTTCCCGATTCTGGACTTGAATAAGGCTTTCTAAAGTATCAATAGCGGGCTTATCGCCCTGTAAGAAACTGTTGCGGACACCATCTAAACGAACTGTTGCTAGTTCGAGGGCCGCCGCTTGGATTTGCCAATCATTGTAAGCATTAACCCACTCCCAGTAGGCTTTACCCGCATCCAACAATAAGTCGTTGACAATTTCTTGGCGTTCCGCTTCATTGGCTTGTAATAAAATCCTCGCTTGTTGCAGCGCCGCTCGCCGTTCGTCAATCATGAGGCCTTGCCCAAGTGTCCAAGTAACGCCCGCAAAGGCCTGTCCAGCATTGGGTAAATTATCCTCGGGATTTAGAAAAATACCGCTGTTCCAAGTGTAGCCCGCTTTGAACTCGGCTCCGAACCAACTGGGAATTTTTAGCCCCGTTTCGCCAATCGTAAAATAGTTTTTACCGTCGAAGGATTTACGCTCAATTCCCCCTTCAATTTTTGGGTCGAAGCCGCCTCTTGCTTTGAGTTGATAGGCCTCGCCTTCTCGGCGCAACAAATTTGCTTGTCGTATGATGGGATGGTATCGCTGCACCCAATTTAGATAGTCTTCCTCCGTAAATACTCGACTATTATTGCTATCGGTCGCCACGGGTGCAGTCCATTCCGAAGAAGGTACTTCTACCATTGAGTCTTGCGCACTCAGTCCAACTACAACCAATAATCCCCAAAGAAGGCAATAAATTCTACTCGACATATTTTTAATGATAAATGGGTAAAATAATTCGTCTCTTTTAAGACCGCCTAAAAAATAGGTATTTAGCGGGAACAGCAACTAATTAAGTGGCAACTTGCCTTGCCGCTTTCGGCGGCTCGATTGGGAGGCATCAAGGGAGCAGTTGTCTTTACCTCCTTAATTTTTTCCTATTTCAAAGACTTCGCTGGCGCTTTCAACTTAGGCTCCTTTTCTTTTTCTTCTTCATCTTCATCGTAAAAGTCTGGCGGGAATCCATTCAGTTGCCGCCACAATTCGTACCAGAGGGGTACATTATTTAGCAGTGCAATCCCTTCTGCACCCGACCCAACTCGTAGAGCATCGGGCCAAGGCTTATCCGAATGAGAATTGACTAACACTCGATATTTCCCATTCTTGCTAATATTATTTTCTATGGCCGAAACGTGTCCATGATAAGTACCGAAGGACAACCCTGGCCAACCCGAGAAGATGAAAGCGGGCCAACCGTCAAAAATGAAACGTACTTCCTGGCCTAGTTGCACCAAAGGTAAATCCATTGGGGCGACGAACAATTCCACTGCCAAGTCAAAATCAGCAGGCATAATGCTCACTAGCGCTTCTCCTTCTTTGACGGTCTCTCCAATCCCTTTTTTTAAGGCAATATTAATGTAGCAATCCTGCGGTGCCGTTACGTAGTAGAAATTCGAACGTCTCAAATAGCTTTGGTACTGGATTTCCAGTTTATTCACGCTTCCTTGAGCATCGTATTGCGACGCAAAGGTACTTGCTTGGTCGCTTCTCGCTTTGGCAATTTTATTGGCGTATTCGTTTTCAATTCTATCAAAATCCAACTGAGCAATTTGTTCATCGTTTTTGGCTTCCGCTAATTTATTAGTCGCAGAAATCACCTTGGCCTCCGTTTCTTGCATTTTCAAACGCTTGCCTTCCAAATCAGTCAGCGACTTTATTCCTTTTTGGTACAAAGTATCGGTTCGTCGAAACTGGTATTCCGCAATTTGGTAATCAATTTGTGCTTGATTAAGGGCCGCTTTGGCACTCTCTATTTTAAAAGCAGTTTGTTGTACTTTGTTCTCTAGTTGTTGCTTTTTGAAGGCCAGTTCTTTCTGCATGGCTTGAATTTGTCGTTCCAAAGCGTCCGCTTTTTGCCCATAGGCGGTAATAGCGCCCGCTTTAGCCACCACTTGTTGCTTAGTTCGGTCCACTAGTCCATCGTCAAAGTAATCCACTTTAATCTCCGAAAGGTGCGCAATGGTATCTCCTTTGGCGACAAACTGCCCTTCTCGAACGTACCAATTTTCAATTCGTCCCGCAATCGTAGCTTCGATGTTCTGTGGACGCTGACCTGGGTTCAAAGTAGTCACTTTCCCCTCCGTTTGGATGTTTTGAGTCCAGGGTAGAAAGAGAAATAAGAATAGTATGAGGAACGTACCATTCAACCAATATTTAAACATTTTGGTGGATTCGGGCAAGTCAATTCCTTTGAAGGCCTTGTAATCCTCTACGTTTAATTTTTCTTGAATAGAATTCGGTGATATGTTAAGCATGATTATTGGACTTTATTCGGTTTACAGCAAATGGGCTGTCTAGAGAATTGGAGAAGTCTGACGATTCGTGTAAGAGACGTTCAGATTTCCCAGATGCAGGTCGTATGGCCGACCGCTCAATTCCTATCGGAAAACGTTTTTAAAATGCGGGCATTCTTGAATTTCTTCGAAAGTCCCCGATTCGATAATTTCTCCTCTCCGCATGATTAAAATTCGGTCGCATTTTTTAGCAAACTCTACATCATCACTAACCGCTACGAGCGTCCAATTGTTGGCTTTATCGGTCAATAATTCAATCATTTCCGTCTTGTCTTCCGCTTCCATATTGGCAAATACGTCCTCTAGAGTAAACAATTGAGGTTGGGTTATCATGGCTCTGGACAGAATAATTTTGTTGCGAATACTTCCTGGAACGTTCTTTCCACCAGGCAACAACGCTGTTTGGTAGCCTTTGGGCAACTGACTGACGAACTTATCGAGGCCAATAGTTTTGGCGACGCCTAATATTTCTTTCATTGTAATATCGAGGTATCCCATTTTAATGTTTTCCAAAATAGTCCCCTCGAATATGTCCAAATCAGAGGTAAATTCACCGATGCGATTGTGCAGGTCTTTAATATTCAAATTACTGACGGGAACGCCGTTGAACGTTATGGTCCCTTCGTAATCGTGAAAGAATCCAGACATCAGGCGAATTAAAGTACTCTTTCCCGCCCGATTGTAGCCCGTAATGCAAATTTTTTCGTTGGGCTGGATGTTGAGGGAAACATTGCGCAAAGTGTAGTTCTGGTCGTCCTTAAATTTGAATTTGACGTTCTTCAGATCGACCGCAATTCCTTTTCCTGTATCGACTTCTTTGAAAGGTACCCCTCCTTCTTTGTCCAAAGGGATATCCATTACAAATCCAATTTTTTCCAACCCCGTCAACATATCATAAATCGTTTCCATACTCAAAATCAACTTCTCTACGGCCGAAATAACCTGCAAAACGACGATTTCTGCGGCCACAAACTGTCCAATGTTGATTTGGTTTTGTACGACCAACATACTTCCTAACAGTAATAAGGCAGCGGTAACCACCGTTTTGAACCCCACCATGCTACCGAACTGCGACATCAACACCCGAAAATGTGACTTTCGAGCATCCAAATATTTCACCACTAAGCTGTCCGTTTTCTGCATAGACAAACGGTCTCCGTTGGACAATTTAAACGTAGTATTGGCTCTACCAATTTCTTCCAACCAGTGCGCTACGGCGTATTTATACTTACTTTCTACCAAACTTGTACGCAAACCACCAGGGCCAGTAACCCGAAAAATCAAGAACACCAAGACCAATATAGATATGCCAAAAAAAGCAAAAAAGGGATGGTAAAAAGAAATAAGAATAAGGCCAAAGACGATATTGAAGGCCGCCGACGAGAAATCCATTAATAGTTTAGGGATTCCTTTTTGTATGGTTAACGTATCGAAGAAACGGTTCACTAACTCGGGGGGATAACGGTTCTGCAAACTTTCTAGTCGAATTTGGGGTAGGCGAAAAGAAAATTCAAAAGCGGAACGAGCAAAAATCCGTCGCTGCAAAGTTTCCGCTACGACCAACTGCATAATCTTGAGGACCCCCGTCAAAGCAGTGGCTAAAGATACCAATCCAACTAAGATGTACAACGAATTAGACATCGTTCCCCCCGCAATCAGCCCAATGATAGCTTGAATACCAAGAGGCAGACTCAATGTAATCACCCCCGCAAAAATGGCGTATAAATAAATGTAACTAATGTCTTTACTGTCGAGAGAAAGCAGACCAAAAAAACGCTGTAGAGGTTTCCAACCAGAAACTGAACTCATTTTTTATTAATTTAGCAAGGTAATTTCTAAAAAATTTGCAAAAATAATAGTTTTACTATTACCATTACAAGTTTTAGTAGCAAATAGTTTAATGGATTTGCTTTTTTATTTGTTTGTTACTCGTTATTTGTCATTTACTCATCATCTATCATTCATCACTTATCATCCATCATCCATAAAAACTCAATACCTCAAACGCATTTCAACCAGCAGTGGTTGAAAACTACGCAAATTTTGTAGGCATAATTCCGTACAAAGCCACCATCAATTAGGGATTACACGTATTTTACAATCCCCAAGTACCTATTTACTAGCTTTTTCCCTAACTTTATGGCTTACGGCATCATCAAAAGTTAAAATCAACGTATGAAACTCATCGGACAGACACTTACATTTACCTTCCTTTTATGCTCCTACTTTTCCTTCGCTCAATCTTCGAATACAAAAACCTCTAAGGCCGAGCAGTTTTTTCAACCTTTAAAATATAGAAACATTGGCCCTTTTCGTGGCGGCCGCTCCAACACCGCTTCGGGCGTTGTTGGCGACCCTTTGACCTATTATATGGGTACAACGGGCGGCGGTTTGTGGAAAACGGAAGATGCGGGCCAACACTGGAATAATATCTCCGACGGGTTCTTTGAAACGGGTTCGGTCGGCGCCGTGGCCGTTTCGGAAAGCAACCCCAATATTGTCTATTGTGGCATGGGCGAACACGCCGTACGAGGCGTCATGACCCATCATGGAGACGGCGTTTACAAATCTATTGATGCGGGTAAAACGTGGGAAAAAATTGGCTTGGAAGGCACTCAACACATCGCCCGAATTACTATTCATCCGTCTAATCCCAACATCGTTTACGTAGCTGCCCAGGGCGCACTGTATAGTCCTTCCGAAGAACGGGGCATTTACAAATCAACCGACGGTGGCCAAACATGGTCGAAAATTCTTTTTGTGGATAAAAAAACGGGTTGCACCGAATTGTCCATGGATAAAAATCACCCACATATATTGTACGCCGCCATGTGGGAACACCAGCGACTGCCTTGGAAAATTATCAGTGGCGGCCCTGGAAGTGGTCTCTACAAATCGACCGACGCGGGTAAAACGTGGAAAAAAATCCATAAGGGACTTCCTGGAGAAAAAGGTAAAATGGCCGTCTCCGTTTGTCCTTCTAATTCCAGTAAAGTCTATGCGTTGATTGAAAGTGATTCTGACCAAGAAAAAGGTGGCTTGTTTGTTTCCAACGATGCGGGAGGTAACTGGACTAGAGTCAGCAAAGACCATCGCTTAACGCAAAGAGCTTGGTACTATACAGAAGTATTTACCGACCCGCAAAACGAAAATATGGTGTACGTATTGAGCGCACCCGCTTTGCGTTCGATTGATGGTGGAAAAACGTGGTCTCGCATTACTGGAACCCACGGTGACTACCACGATTTGTGGATAAACCCCGATAACCCTAAAAATTTGTGCATTGCTAACGACGGCGGTGCTGCGATTAGTTTTAATCGAGGAAAAACGTGGTCTCGACAAGATAATATGCCCACTGTTCAGATTTACCGATTGAACGTAGATAACGAATTTCCTTATAACCTGTACGGTGGTCAACAAGACAATACTTCCATTAAAATTGCGAGCAGAGCCTTGGGTAGATACCGAATTACCGAACGAGATTGGTCCTATTCGGCAGGGGGTGAAAGTGCATTTTTAGCCTTCGACCCCGACAATCCTCGCTACGTACTCGGTGGTAGCTATTTGGGAACCATAGAAGTTTTGGATACCGAAGCGAACGCTGGAACGGACATTATGGCCGCTCCCATTCAGTATTTGTCCCGTGCGGCCAGCGACATGAAGTACCGCTACAATTGGAACGCTCCTATCATCTGGTCAAAGCACGAACCCAATACTTACTATCACGCTGCGCAGCATCTATTGCGTACTCGTGATATGGGCAAGACGTGGGAAGAAGTATCTCCCGATTTGACCCGCAACGACAGGGCCAAACAAGTGAAAGGTGGTGGCCCTTACACCGTTGAAGCCGTCGGTGCCGAGAACTATGGGACTATTAGCTACGTCATCGAATCGCCCCAAGAAAAAGGGGTGATGTGGGTCGGAACGGACGATGGTTTGGTGCAACTGACCAAAGACGGTGGCGCTACTTGGCAAAACGTAACACCGAAGGGTTTAAAAGAATGTTTGGTCAATGCGATTGATGTTTCGCCACACGACCCCGCTACGGCTTACATTGCCACTACTCGCTACAAATTCAACGACCATACACCCGCATTGTATAAAACAACCAACTACGGGAAGACGTGGACGAACATCACCAACGGCATTCCGCAGGGGGCTTTTACTAGAGTTGTCCGAGAAGATAGCCAGCGCAAAGATTTGCTCTTTGCAGGAACGGAAACGGGTATTTACGTTTCTTGGAACGGCGGCAACAACTGGGAAGCCTTCCAACTGAATATGCCCAATACGCCCATTACCGATTTGAAACTAAAGCACGATGATTTAATTGTCGCCACATCGGGACGCTCCTTCTGGATTTTGGACGATTTGGAAGCCGTTCGACAATACAATCCGCAAGCAACGGCCATGCAATTGCTGCAACCTGCCGACGTTATTCTAGCCAACGGCGGCAGTCCATTGAATGGAAATAGTAAAAGTTTCAAAGGTACGAATCCACTATCGGGCGTCAATCCAGCCAACGGTGCGGTTATTTACTATCATTTACCAAAAACGGCGGAGGCAGTAACGCTCACTATGGAAATTAGTGATGTCCAAGGTAATATCATTCGAACCTTTAGTTCTGCAAAAGACACCAATTACAAAAGCTACGCCGGTGGACCTCCTGCCAATCCAAAACTTGGCACTTCCGAAGGCTTAAACCGCTTCGTTTGGGATTTGCGTCATTCCATCATGGCGGGTGCACCCGATGCGTACATCGAAGGCAGCTATCGAGGTCATAAAGTGATTCCGGGAACTTACACTATTGTCCTAAAGAATGGTACAACTCAATTGAACACGACGCTAAAGGTGTTACCCAATCCGCTTTACCCGACCGACGAAGCCACTTATCAAGCCTACGACGAGTTGATGAAAAAAATGGAAGGCGAATTTACCCAAATGCATGTGATGGTGAATAAAATGAAGGACTTGCAAACGAAACTAAATAATGTGTTGACCAATATGGCCGACGACTCGGAAGAAGTAGATTTAAAAAAGGAAGGAACCGCTCTTGCGGAAAAAATGAAGGCTTGGGACAAAGACATGGTGCAACGCAAATCCAAAGCTTACGACGATGTGGAAAACTTTCCCAATAAATTTACTGCCGAATATCTCTTTTTGATTAACCAAACGGAAAGTGATATTCCTAGAATCAATAAGCCCAACCTCGACCGACTCGCCGAACTAACTGCTGAGTGGGACCGATTGAAAAAGCGAGGTAATGAACTATTGGACCAAACTATTCCTGCGTACAACCAACGCCTTTGGGAGGCGGGCATTGGCGCTATTTGGGAAGAGAAGATTGATTAGGGTTGTTATTGGTTATTCGTTATTTGTCGAGACGTGCCGTCAACGTCTAAACAAATAACAAATAACCAATAACGACTTACTCCCTAGCACTACGGCTAATCAAATAACTCGCAATAAAGCTGTAACCCAAAATTCCCAAGAAGAACAGCGTCACTAAAGTCCCATTATCTGTTATTAAGGATAAAGCGCCTACTGCCGCCAGTCCAGCACTCAACCATACCAAATTTTTCCGAGCTTTCGTTCCCGCTTCCGCCGAAAATACACCACTAACGGGAATCATCATCAGAAACAGCATAATTCCTAGGACGAACAGTTGGCCATAGCCGTCAATTTGAAAATTATCTCCAGTAGTATCAATTCCTCCACCCGTCAAAAAGAATAATAGAAAAGTTAGCAGCGACCCAGCCCCTAGTGCACCTACTAAGGTCGATGCCTGCACCTCGTCTTCTTCCAAAGCGTATTTTCCCAGTGGATGTAGTCGTAAAAACAGGTTGGAAATTGGCATGGCAATCCACGAAGAAAAAGCAAACAGCACGTAGAAGATAATCAATGGCGTCATAATCATCGCCATTAAGTCGGACGTTTCGGCTAGTGCCAGCGCAATTCGATACAAGACGTAAATACCAATGACGAAGCCCCAGCGGTATTTTTCTTGTAGTTTACCCATCCACAAAAAGTACTTCAAAACGCCTCGATACAGGACGTTCTTGGCTTTGATGGCCTCTCGTAATCCCGCTTTAGCGTAAGCGTTCGTTGCTTCCAAGCGCAAGGCTTCCTTAAAATGTACGATGGCTTCGTCGTAGGCATCCCGTTCGATGGACACCCACCCCTTATTGGCGTGGGAATAGGAACTTTGCGGCGCCTGGTGCAGGGCAAAGTCCATTGTCTGCGAAGCCTCTTCCGACCGATTCAATTTGACCAAGGCTCTTGCCCGTAAGTTAATTAAGTTAACCTCTTCGGGGTCAATTTCTAATCCGTTTTCGGCTTCCGCCAAAGCCGTTGCCCAGTCCTCTCGCCTAAAGGCAATTTGCGATTTTAAAAGAAAAAAATCCGAATTACCAGGGTCCAATTGCTGCCCCGATTGCACGGTCCGCATGGCTTCGTCTAACTGATAATTGTACAACTGACACTGCGCCAACACGCTATACAACGTCGGCGAATCGGGGGATGCTTTTACGGCTCGATGGGCAAAATCTAAGGCTTCTTTTTTTCGATTGGTTTCCAAATAGCATTGGGCGACCATTGCCAGCGCAAAGGGATTATTAGGGTCTTCGGCGAGTATTTTGAAATACTCTTTTTCGGCAGCTTGGTAGCGTCCTTGGTGGAATAAAATATTCCCTCTTTCTAGTAGTTGAAACATAGGTTCGGATTAGCGTAAGTAAGGGTATTTCTTTTTTGTAAATTTACAGTAAAAGGCGCTTATAGGGCGTAAAAACCATTAGACATTTTCAAATTAGCTAAACAAGCCATTTTTATGAACTCATTACCCATTAGTCGTTTCCCTGTTCCCGAATTGAAAGACATTCCTAAAGATATTCGGGAAAAAATACTCGCCGTACAGGAAAAAGCGGGTTTCGTTCCCAACGTTTTTTTGGCAATGGCCAGTCGTCCCGTTGAGTGTCGAGCGTTTTTTATGCAGCACGATGCTTTGATGGACAAAGAAAGTGGATTAACCAAGGGAGAAAGGGAGATGATTGTTGTTACAACGTCGGGCTTGAACCAATGTTTATATTGTGTGGTCGCACACGGAGCGATTTTGCGGATTAGGGAGAAAAACCCACTAATTGCCGACCAACTAGCCACCAATTATCGAAAGGCAGATATTACGGAACGGCAGCGAACGATGTTAGATTTTGCGGTGAAGGTCTCTCAGCGGTCGCACGAAATCAACGACGCAGATTTTTTGCGACTCACCGAGGCGGGGTTTTCGGAAGAGGACATTTGGGACATTGGAGCAATTGCCGCTTTTTTTGCGATGTCCAATCGGTTGGCGAACCTAGCCAATATTCGTCCAAATAAAGAGTTTTACATAATGGGTAGAGGATAATTAGGCATGTACGAAATTTCGTACAACCTTATAGGATAATCACCAATGCTTCATTTCGGCGTCGCCCGTCAGTCGTTTTCGAATAAAAGTACCATTGCCCTTATAATAAAAATCGCTATCGTCACCCGCCCGTAAATCAATATTTCCATTAACGGTCAGTTTAGCAGCGCTGTCCTCTCGTAGCCGAATCACCAAGTCGTGGATTGCTAGTCCGTAGCCTTTTAGGTGGCTATCTTCATTCAGTTCCATATCAGCGGAATGGGCCGTGCCTTCCAAATCGGCGGCCGCATCTTCGTTTAAATCGACGGTCAATTGCTGCACGGAAATCTCTCCTTCTAATTGACAATCTTCGTCCAATTGAATAGACAAGGCTTCGGTGGTCAACTTATCTTTCAACTCAATGACGACATCTTCGGAAGCAGTGATATCCACTAAGTCTTTCATGGTTATGTGCGCTACCAAAACTTCGTTCGCCCCACCGTATTTATTATTGGTGCTGTAACTTTTGGTGTCTATCTTCAACGTATTCCCCATTTTTTCAACTTCGATTAGTTCGTGTAAGTTTTCGTTGGCTTCAATCTCAACCGTTTCGGGGCCATCAGAAAAGTGAATATATACCTCAAAATCTTCCCCTACGTCGATTTGGTTAAAATCCGTATGAGACATTTTTTCGGTCGTAATTTTTGAAGATAAGCGGATATAGTTATCATTCCATTGACCGTATAGGGTGGTCAAAACTAATAGGCTGCAAACTGTACAAACGAGTGATTTCATGTTAATTTCTTTTTTAAGTAAGTGCTAAGTTGGAGAAAGTATTTGTGAATAAAGACTGTACTTTTTTCCAATCGTTGCATTTGAAATCCTGAGTTTCGTTTGTATTTTCTTTACCTATACTTCCTTACTAATCGTTCCCAACAATTTTTTCCGTATCGAACGGAAAAAATTGTATTCATAGATTTTAGGAGAAACCCTTCACACTTTAGACCAAACAATTTTTCCCCTCCAAGTATTTTCCTATTTTCACGGCGAAATTGAATTGAAAAGCGGATTTTTTATGTCAAGTTTTATCAGCAGGGTATTAACAGCGGTGGTCTTTGTGGCCGTGATGATTGGAGGCGTTTATGCGCAACCTTACACATTCGTGGGACTTTTCGCCTTAATTACGGCGTTGTCCGTTTGGGAATACCTCAACTTAGCTTTGGCCGAAACGAAAAGCCGTCGAGATACAACTCGCAAGATATTAGGCTGGATACTCGGAATGCTCCCTTTTTTAGAAGTGGGTTGTTATCAATTAGGCTGGATACACAACGAATATTATATAGGCTACGCTACTTTTCTGATGTTGCCCATTGTTTTTCTAGCGTTTGTGTACGAACTCTACACCGATTCGGCCAAACCCTTTGCCAATATCGGGATTCTCGTGCTAGGAATGGTTTACATTGGAATTCCGTTTGCCCTATTAATCCTCATCGGGTTTTTCAAAGGCAATTTTTCTCCCAATATTGTCTTTGGCCTTTTGGCCCTAACTTGGATGAACGACACGGGGGCCTATCTCGTCGGTTCGCAAATTGGTAAGCACAAATTATTTCCTAGAATCTCTCCTGGCAAGACGTGGGAAGGGTCAACAGGGGGCGTCGTCGTCACTTTTATCATTGCCTATCTATTGAGTCAAGTTTTTGACGACTTGCGATTGGTCGATTGGATGATACTAGGGGCTATCGTTGCCATTTTTGGGTCCATTGGCGACTTGGTAGAATCGATGCTGAAACGAAGTCTCAACATTAAAGATTCGGGAACGCTACTACCAGGTCACGGTGGCCTATTGGACCGTTTTGATGCGTTTATCTTTCTGTTGCCCTTTGCGGCAGCTTATCTATTACTATTTGCTTGATAATATTTTCGACAAATCTATCCAGAGCATCCGCTAAGGGAAATGTAAAATTTAAAATTACTAGAGCTTCAGATAAAAAAGTGATAAAAATCTTTTCTTTCATTACCAGCTTATTACAAATAGCAATTACTTTTATTTACTAGGTATGCTTTTAGTAAGAAATAGTAGTTTAAAATCGTAAGTTATTGGTTATTAAACATTTAATTCAATTGTAAAATAAAAAAACAAT
>JBCCQK010000219.1:0-12646 GCA_039024375.1 Bacteroidota bacterium | reverse complement strand
TTATGTTCATTGCTAATTGCACATAATGTGTAGCTACTATAAATGTAGTGAAAAGACCCAACTGTGGTAATCCTTTTGTAGCTAAGTTCCGATAATTGGTAATTGATAATTGATAATTGATAAATATGCAAAATACCAAAATCCTATTTTTCTTTTGTTGTGCTTTCGCCTGTACAACGTCCCTTTTTGCGCAAGAAGATTTACCGAGTGAAGAAGTTGAGGTCATCAAAGACTTCGATGCTCGATTGATTGAGACGGAAAAAGTCGGCATTACCCCTTCTTTGCCTAAGCAAGAAAATATCGTTAAAACACAGGTATATACCATTCCTTCTCGTAGTTTGCAAGTAGAATATCTCCCCCCAAAAATTCGCCCGTTGGCAATGAAGCGAGACCAACTGCCTAAGCAGTATAATGGTTTTTTCAAAGCGGGATACGGCGTTCCCGCTTCCCCGTTAGTGGAAGCCTCTTACTATACTTTCTACGAAGATAAGTTAAATGTTGGTGGTCGCTTTCGGCACCATTCAGCCAATTTTAAAAACGTAGAAAATCAGCGATTTGCGAACAACGAAGCGCAGTTGGAAGGAACTTACTACAAAGAAGAAGGCTACGCGATTGGTGGCAACTTGAATTACAAGGCTGACGAAGTATATTATTTTGGTTATAACGAAAATATTGATACCGATACGTTGAGCGTTAACCGAGAGCAAGTCAAGCAGACGTTTAATACCTTTCACATCGGCGGTTCTTTTTTTAACGGCGAACGAACGCAGGGGGACATTAATTACAAGGCAGGCTTCAATTTTGCCAATACCAGAGATAATTTTGCCGCTAAGGAAAATAACTTCGATGCGCACTTTGGTGCCACCAAGTGGATTGCCGACCGTCACGCTTTAAACGTCGGTATCAAAACCGATTTGACCACCTACAAAGATGGCGACCGAAGCAATGCGGATTCCGTCAAGCAAAAGTTAAATAACTTCTATTTGACGCCCAGTTTCACCTTTCACGCCGATGCCTTTAAAGTGAAAGTGGGGGCTAATTTAGTAGCTGTGGATGGTGACTTCAACTTCTTCCCCGATATTGAAGCCTCCGCTAATATCGTCGGTAATAAATTTACCGTTTTTGCGGGTGCCGAAGGAAGTTTACAAAAAAACAACCTACGCAGTTTGAGCGATTACAATCCGTTTATCAAAACGTTCGGTAGCTTAAACATTCGCAACACCGACTACAACCATTTCTACGGAGGTATTCGGGGCGCATTCGGAGCGTTTAACTATAAAGGACAAGTGGGTTTCAAAAACGTCAAGAATCTAGCTTTGTACTTAAACGATTACGAAGACTTTATTACGACGGACTTTGGTCAAGTAAGTTTGAACCGATTAGAAGTGCTCTACGATGATGGTAATATTTTTAATATTCAAGGAAGTATTGGCGCAACGCTTTTGAAAAATTTAGATGCTATGGCAACGGTTACCATCAATGCTTACGACATGGAAGTGCAAGAAAAAGCTTGGCATTTACCCCTTACGGAATTAAACGTTTCGGCAACGTATCAGATGCTAGAAGAACGACTTCGACTACGAGGAGAGTTATTTTTAGCCAACGGCCTACCCTACTTGACGTCCGAAGGGACAACGGACAACTTAAATGCACTAATCGACGTGAGTGCGGGCGCCGAGTACGTTTTAACCGATAATTTTAGCGCCTTTGTGGATATCAATAATCTATTAGACAATCAGCGAGAACGTTGGAATAGCTACCAAACATTTGGTTTGAACGTGATGATTGGTATTCAGGGGCGGTTTTGATTGCTAAAAGGTAACTAGCAATTGCATAAAACGTGTCGGACACTTCAACTTTTATAGGTAAGGGAGCTAAAAATTAACCTTTTCGCTTTTACAGAAAATAAGTGTCCGACACGTTTTTCCAATCCTCTTGAAAACAGTTCAATCCTATCACAAAACCCAGAGCGATTTACGGTCTATTTTCGAATTTTCTTGACATTAATCTGACAATTCAACAACCAAAAACCAACAAATTTGTATTTATATCTATACGAACGTAGCAAAAAGCTATCTCTTTAAGACTGCCCCGCAATAACAACCTCCTTTTCCTCCTCCCTTTTTAGACTATCTCGTCCTACACTTCAAACACTCAGCTCACTATGACCCATCGTAAAACGGTACTCCTTTCTGGTGTATTCATTGGACTATTCTGCTTATCCATGAGACACACCTACCTCAATTCCCTCACCAATGCACAAATTATCGCCGAAGGACTCATTGCTTGGCGAGCACCTGACCAAAACGGTTTTGCTTGCGCCAATTGTCACGCCCCCGATGCCCTCGATTTAGCTCGATTCAACTTTACCGATGCCGATATTCGTCGTCGAGACGAAACGCACCTAGCCAACGAAGACACCGAAAAAATTATCGCCATGGTGCACGCTATCCGCGATAGCTTAGGACTCAATGGCCAATTACTTGACCCAATGCAAGACCGACCGTTTCAACCGGGCGGCCAACCTATTGCAGGAAATAGCCCACAAGAACGAGACTTCAATACGGGTGCTCAAATATTTGCTACTCAATTACCAAGTTTGTTTAGCCGAATTGACAGTCCCGAAAAAGCGAAAAATGCAGAAACGGAAATTAAAAATTTTGACCTGCGGACTCAACCCTGCGGGATTCCTTTTCCACGCATCAGTGAAGACCATTTTCACGGCGCCGAACACGGTTCCTTGAACGATTGGTTCAGTGATTTCCCATTAGTCCCAAAAAGTACCGCCGATTCGATTACTTGGTTTCAACTGCAAGACACTTACTTGGCCAATCCCAATAAGGATAATTTCTGGGCCATGTACAGTCAGATAGAAACCTACTTGACGCCCGGAGGCAGCAACAACGCTCAAATTCTTAGTGTGCGAAAATACCAGTCGCTGTTGCTAGCACAACACTTGTGGCGAGAAGAATTTCTGGGATTGACAGACTTAACAGACCAAGTACCCTTATCTTTTGTCGAATTTCCCGAAGCCTACAATGCCACTGTTAAATTACACGACCCGTTCTTCGACATTGGTTCCCGTGCGCATAAAAGAGTGCCTAAAGAATCAGAATATCCATCGTTCACCATTGACAATATAACAGGAGAACTTAAAGATGACATTATCGCTATGCGCTTACCTTGGTGGTATTTGGGATGGACGTTTAATCCATTTTTGGACCAAATCGGTAATCGACACGAATACTTTCCACAAGGCGTTTTTGGCCATTTAAGCAAAACTTCGTATATCCTACACCACGAATTTGTCCATACTAAAATGGACATCGAACGGCGCTACGTAGCTAGAGCCTGGAAAACGGGTCGAGACTATCGAAAATCGAATCCTACATTTTCCAGAGCTACCTCTGGTTTCCACCCCGGTTTTGTTAACTACGACAACTTCTTTTTCAACGAAGCACACGAACAGATGTACCAAACGTTCTGGGCCAATACGCGTCGGATGTTGATTTATTTGATGATAGAAGAGGTTAATCGACAATGTGCCGAGGGGCTTCCTTTTAAACACTACGTGGGAGACTTGATACTTTGGCAAGAGAAACTACAAAACGAGACGCTTCCTAAACTCATCGAATGGGAGCCCGACTACGAAGCGGAAAATCGGGCGTTAGTGGAACTCGCCATTAATACCTTACAAAATGCGGCTAGAAGCTGCAATCCCCAAACACCCACCGATGGGACAGGAACTGGCCTACTAGCGGAGATTTATGATGAAATGGACTTTTCAAACCTGCTCGAAAGTAGAATTGATAGTCGTATCAACTACTACCAAAAAGTAGCTAGAGAACCCATCATTTTGCCCGCTGCGGGTGAAGGCGTGGCCGTTCGTTGGACAGGATTTATCGAACCTAGATATACTGAGTTGTACGAAATTGACGTACGCCACGGACAACACTGCGACCCTAGTGTGCGGATATTGATTGGCGGACAGCCCATTGTAGAATACTGGGACAAAAACTTGACTTACGGAAAACGAATCGGTTGGTCGGGCGACAATCGCTTTCGAGGAACCATTACCTTGAACGCTGGCCAACAACACGAAATTACCGTCGAATACACCGAACCCGAAGATGACCAAAGTATTCGCTTATCGTGGCAAAGTCAAAGTCAATTGGAGGAGGTGGTACCAGCAACTCAATTGTACCCGCCTAGCGGAACTTATACGGACCCTTGCCAGCAAGATGTGAGCGTTAATGACTATAAAGTGCGCTCTAGGTATTTCCGAGGAAAAAAGATTTACTCCTACGGTGGGGTTCGGCCCGACAGCACCGTTCGATTTATGGCCAGCGAATCCATCACTTTGAGTCCTGGTTTTCACGCCATGGCGGGAAGTGATTTTGTCGCCTCGATTGAAACTTGTAACACGCTAACGGACGAGGAATCGGTCGCCGAGAGTTGGTTTCAAGATAAATCGGAGTCAGAATTACAGACACAATTTACTACTCCGCTAACCGTATTTCCCAATCCCACAGCAGATTATTTACAAGTCACCGTAGATGGTTCGGGACAACTCATGCTAATGAACGCAGCGGGACAAATGCTCCTGGAAGTTCCCGTGGAGCGCAATCGGCAGCTTAATCTGAGTGCTTGGGACGCAGGGATTTATTTTTTGATTTATCAAAAAGAAGATGGGGCTTTTGAACATCGGAAGGTGATAAAGGGGTAACCTTCTAGTACCCCTTCACTCGCTCTACCAGTTGACTAAACACACCACTTCTGTCCTCAAAATCTCTATTTTCGAACGCTTCTACCGTCCCATCACTTTGCGGAACAATCGTAAATTTGAATACAAAGTCCTCGGGTTCGGCGGGACGTTCTTGCGTTGTTCCGTAGCGCAAATCTCCAATTTGCATGGTATCGCCTTCGAGGGGCGTGACAGTGTAGTAACCATCCGTAAACCATTGCAATATCTGAATGTTTTTATCCTGCTCGTAAGGAGCAACTAAATCGTGATTCTTCGGTGTATGGTAGAACCGATATACGGATGGCTTTTTATCCAACAAGGAATAAGACCCGTAGTAGTAACCATCCTCCGCTTCGGCCACGCCCTGCCACAAAATATTATTAAAAATGGAAGGGCCCGTTCGAAAACGACTGTACTCAATTTGCTCCGCTTCGAGCGACTGCGCAAAAACTCTGTCAATTCTTTGCTTATTAATGACTGTAAAGGCTAGGTACGAACTGCTCAGAATAAGCCCCAAATAGTTGAGATAGCGCCGCATATTTCTAGTCTTGGCAAAAAAAGAAGCCCCGATTAGACAAGATAAGAACGGAACGGTATAGGCGGGGTCGGCTACGGAAATAGTATTCCACGCCACTCGATAATCCGAAAACGGCGCAAATAGCTGCGTCCCGTAAGCCGTGAAAGCGTCTAGTATGGGATGGGTAAAAATCGACCAAAAGAATAATAAAACCCAATCTTTATAAGTCGCATCTACCACGCCGAGTGGCCGATTGGTATAGTTACTAAAAAAGCGATACATCAGCCATATTCCAACCCCGAGGGTGAGCAAAATGGACACTATGCTATAACTTCCCCCAATAACTTTAACCGCAGTATTGAGAATGAAAATAGCTGCCGCCGTGAATAGCAACGTTAAAACCGTTACTATTCCTTTGTACCAACCCCGCTGATACAGCCCTGATTGGTACAACCGATGCGTTAAATATCCAAACAAGAAAGGCGTCGTGACCGCAAAGAAAAAGGAATGGGAAATCCCTCGATGAAAGGCCAAGGCTTCCATGTCCGTCATCATAAAATTACCCAGTACGTCCATATCGGGAATGGTGCCACCGACGGCCCCCCACAAAATCGCTCGATTACCTACTTTTTTACCTAGAACGACTTCACCGCACGCTGCTCCTAGTACGATTTGGGTTAGAGAATCCATAATTATTTTTTAGTTTGCTGTAAATATCTATGTAGAGAAACTACACGAAATACTTTTAAAGGCCTTTGTCAAATTTACTTTGAGAAGAACAGCAAAAGCAGGAGCAATGTTCGAGGTGAAGACAAGTTGTGTAAGGCAATTATTTTGATAAATCCAAATGCTCTAAATTAGTTTTTACATTATTGATTTTAACGCCAATGTTTTCTCCTTGAGGAATATTTAACCGATTTCCCCTAACGCTAACCGCTCGCCCCCCCACAAGTATAGCAACAGCGCTATTAGTTGATTTTTGAATAATGGGGCCACCACTGTTCCCTGGATTGCTAGGAATACTGTGCTTAAATAGGTCAATTTGATTGCTTCCGAATTTTAGACTATTGATTTTTCCATCCGTAAAACTTAACGCAGGGTCCCCTTGAGAGTGTCCAATGGTCAGCACTTCGTCCAGTTCATTAACTTCACTGGAGTTTCCTAGGCGAATAGGTTTAATATTGGATATTTTACGGATTTCTAAAAGAGCAAAATCTTTCAAGAAAAAATTAATATCGTTGTAGTTTTCAACATCCCCAATATATTTAACTTTGGCTGTCATTTTTTTGTCGGGCATCGCTTTAGTAAATTCAACCGTTACGCTATTTTGACCGAAAACAACGTGTGCCGCCGTCAATAATTTGGTCGGTGTAATCAAAAAACCCGTACCAATTTTTCCATCGGACGTTCTAATTAAGGCGGTAGCTCTAGCAAACTCAGGAAGAGAATCTGCGGTTGCGAAGGCTTCTACCTCTTCTGCCTCGATGGCTTCTACTACTGTAGGAACTTCCTCTTGATTTATTTGGGAAAGACCATAGAAGCCACCTCCAAGAACCAAACAAAACGCGAGTAATAGCAAGTAATATTTGGTATTGGACTCCTCTTTTTCGGCAACTATAGTTGATTTACGATTAGCAGAATGCGTAGTAGCTTTATCCGTTTTGACCAAATTATTAGCTAATTCGAACGTAGAATATCCACAATGTGGCATCCCACAATTGACACATTTTTCGTTGGGGGTTTTGGCGACTTCCTCATTACAATTGTTGCAAATCAACTTGTACAAAACGGCTTTCTTAACCGTATCAATTTTTTGTAACTCTTGGTCCGTGTACCCCCATTTAGGAATTTTACATTTCACACAGGCTTGATTGGGCGTTCTCGCTACTTTGGTTTTACAATTTTTACAAACTAAGGTATATTTCTGCATGGTCAATTTATTTAGGGACATACATCCGATTGACCAAGTTGTCAATCACGTACTACTCCAAATTATTATGCAGCTTTTCTTCCCGCTCTTGCAGCATATGAATCATGTACATTAGGACAATACTTAAAAGTAAAGCGATTAAAGTGGTATCGAAAGCTACGCCGAGTAGCGCCGTCACTTTGTCAATTAACTCGGGTATCACCAGCTGTCCCAAGTCGTAACTTTGATATTTTTTCCCGCTATTATTTCCACTCGATGTACCAATTGGAGAAATCCTAGGGTAGCATAGTCGATTACTGTAGCTTTGAGAACTACAAGGTATTTTTTGGGCGTTTTTTGTTCTGATAGTCCCACTAGCCACCATTACCAAACACGCTCCCTTTTTAGCTATTAGACCAGTATATACTTTCTCTTTACCTACTCTAAATATTTTTGGTGCTAAATCTGGAAATCTCTGTGCTTGTGTAACTATGGAAGTAAAAAATAATAAATAGGTAAGGAGCAGTCTTGGAGACATATTTCTAATTTTTTAATATCGATTGGAAAACAATGTCGAATTTAGTCGTTCTCGAAAAAAATACCAATAAATTTACTGTTCCTACTTTTCTTTTTCCTTACATTACCCCATATTTCATCAAAAAACAAGACGAATCCACCACCACATGACCCAACGACTCACCGCCCTCGACGCCTTCCGCGGCATGACCATCGCCCTCATGATTTTGGTCAACACGCCCGGCACTTGGAGCCACGTTTTTCCACCCCTGCGCCACGCCCCGTGGGACGGCTGGACGCCCACCGATTTGGTATTCCCTTTCTTTTTATTCATCGTCGGCGTATCGCTGTATTTTTCTTTCAAAAAGTTTGACCACCAATTGACCGCAAACAGTGCGGAAAAGATAGGGAAAAGAACGGCAGCCATATTTTTGGTTGGGCTATTGCTGAACGCCTTTCCCAATCGGCTGACGGAGTACGGAAGTTTATGGCAAGGAGTATTTGGAATATTACTAGTGTCGTGGCTAACGATGCCATGGTGGAAAGAAAAAGTACCTTCAAAGACCGTTCGAATCGTAGAATGGGGCTGTTTATTGGGATTAATTGGGTTATTTTTGTTTACGCTAGGTGGAAATAAGCTACGGGTATTGGGCGTACTGCAAAGAATCGCTCTAGCTTTTGGCATCGGCGCTTTCATGTGTTTACTATTCAAGGGGCGAACATTGATTTATGCACTCATTACGTTGTTGATAGGCTATTGGTTAGTGATGATAGGCTTCGGAGATTTGACTTTGGAAGGCAATTTTCAACGGGTCGTAGATTTAGCAATTTTAGGAGACCCACATATGTATCACGGCTACATCGACAAAACGGGCAATAACATCGCCTTTGACCCCGAAGGCGTTTTGAGTACGTTACCTTCGGTGGGAAATGTCATTATCGGTTTTTTGGCGGGCAAAATTATTAGCCAGAACAAGGACAAAGAACAAGCGGTTTTTCAACTGTTCTTGTACGGCTTTCCGTTACTGCTTTTAGCTTACTTGTGGAATCCATTTTTCCCCATCAATAAACCGATTTGGTCGAGTTCTTACGTGTTGCACACCTGTGGTTTGGGAATGATTATTTTGGGTTTCAGTCTGTATTTATTGGATATTAAAGGTCATACGAAATGGGCCAAACCTTTCGTTGTTTTTGGGTTGAATCCATTGTTTATCTACGCTTTGTCCAGTATTTCGGTCAAAATCTTATTGTATTGGGTCAAAACGACCAATGCGGCGGGAGAAACTATCAACGGCTATCAAGCCTTATACCAGAATGTTTTTGCCAATTTATTGGGCAATACCGAATGGGCGTCTTTTGCTTTTGCGCTATTTTACGTTTTTCTGCATTGGTTGGTCGCTTATTGGTTGTACCGAAAGTCGATTTTTATCAAGGTGTGATTTAGGAGATGGCTGTATTGTTTTATTGCTTTATGGTTACTATGCTAGATGTTGAATGCGCAGTCAAGCAACCATTCAATAATATAGGCAGTCAACCCCTCTCAACTCGATGATATAAAGGCACTACGGTGAGAAGTGTGAGTGCTTTCAATCCAGCACAACTCGGAGAGTTATGTTACGGTTGGAGTGAACAGGTAAGACAATATCTCTATCGCCAATGCTTTCGAACGAACGCACCACCCTGTTCGTACACCTCCACCACGTCCTCCTGATAGTTGCGCCAAACATTGATGCCATTGGCAAATTCGGGGTTGTGCCGACTAAACGCTTCGATGGTTAGCCATTTATCGTAGCCGATAGCCTTTAAATTTTGAAAAACATCGTTCCAGTGAATTTGACCCGTTCCGGGCGTGCCACGGTCATTTTCGGAGATATGAACGTGGGCAATCAAATCGGCGTTTTGTTGAATCGCTAAGGCTTGACTTTTTTCTTCGATATGGGCGTGGTGAGTATCGTAAATCATCCGCAGGTTGGGATGATTGACCGTTCTTAGTAATTCGGCGATGCTGCCTAAGGTATTAAACAAGTAACATTCGAAGCGGTTGAGCGTTTCGGGAGTCAATACAACGCCCGTTCCAGCAGCGTATTCGGCGGCGCTCGCAAGGACTTCGGCACTCCATTGGCGCTCTTCTTCTTTCGGAGGTTCCCCCGAAAAAGAGGCGAAGGCAGAATGAAAAGGGCCACAGATTACACTCGCGTCCATTTCGGCTGCCATGTCAATTCGCCACTTTAAAGCATCAACGCCTTTTTGGCGGACTCTTGCATCGGGGCTGGCAGGATTTTCTTCTTCAAAAAGCGAAGAGACAGCCGTACAAGTCATGTCCAAACTTTTCAGAAAATCGCCTACTTTTCGATAGTCAGGGGCATCACCATCACCGATTGGAACCTCGATGCCGTCAAAACCCGCTTTTTTAATTTTTTCTATTATTGGGAAGTACTCTTCGCTCACGAATGTTGTCCAGAGCAACATGTTCATGCCTAACTTCATAACGCTATTACTTTAGTTAAAGGCACAAAAACGGAAAACTTAGCTATTTCTCCAAGGCGCTCGGTGTTTTTCTGTAAGGAAAGCGATAAAAATACAAATGACAGGACGACCACTAAAGGGTTACTTCTTTTTCTATTTCTTGGTTACCTCGCTTCACTTTTACTTTGACAGTTTGTCCTCGCTTGAAAGTGCTCAATCCGTCCATGTAATCGTAGATATTCTTGACGTCCAAATCGTCCATTTTAACGATAACATCGCCATCCTCTAGACCGCCTTTTTGTGCTGGTCGTCCGTCCAAAACTGCTTCGATACGCATTCCGCCGTTTTGGAACCCGTAATCGGGCATTACTCCGAGCGTTACTCGATAATTAGCCGCTTTTTTCTCCGAAGCATCTTCCGTTTTCGTAAAGGGCAATTTACCCGTAAGGGGCATTTTTTCGATTAACTCCTGCATCCAATGGGCTATCGTTCGAATCCCTTCGTAGTTAATTTTTTCGCTATCGTCACCTGGTTTGTGGTAGTCAATATGATTTCCCGTAAAAAAGTGTAAAACGGGCAGGTCAGCTTGGTAAAAAGGCGCATGGTCAAAATCACCAACACCACTATCTTCCGTCGTGATTTTTAGATTACCCGTTTGAATATGCTGAAAAGACTTTTTCCAAGCGGGCGAAGTACCTGCCCCGTTAATGGTCAAGCCCTTTTCGGCCCTCAACCGACCGACCATATCCAGATTAAGCATGTAGCTAACTTTGGACATTTCAATAGTAGGATTATTGACAAAATACTTGGAACCCGTCAAGCCCATTTCTTTCGCCGAGAAGGCAATAAATAAATAATTGTGCTTTTTGCTAGGACTAGCTTTCAACTGTTTGGCTAAGTATAATAAGCCCGCAACGCCACTTGCGTTATCGTCCGCTCCGTTATAAATCACCGAGCCGTCCGAAAAACGCGAACCGTGCGCTCCACGTCCCAAATGGTCAAAATGAGCCCCGATGATAACGGTTGTTGGTGCTTGGTTATCGAGATAGGCAATGACATTTCGCCCCGTTTTGGCTTCTCTTGCACTTGTCGCATTTTGATTGGGCGCATAGGTAAAATCGAAAGTTTGGAAAAAAGAGGTCTCCGCTCCTTTTGGTGATAAGCCCAATTCCCCAAAACGGGCTGCAATGTAGTTGGCGGCGGCAATGGCGCCTTTTTTACCCGTTTCTCGACCTTCTAAGTAATCGGAGGCCAAATAAACAACGTCGGCTTGTAATTTTTGAAAATCTACGTCCAGAGAATTCTGGGCTGCTACATTAGAGAAAAAAAAGGCACAAATTAAGCTAAACAAGATGCGCATGGGTAGTATTTTTTGTTGGTAATAATGAGTATGGAGTTGCATAAAAAGCCATCAAATAAAATAAAATCATTTAGGTAATTAAAGTAAAAATTACTAGTTGGCTAAATGATTATACCCTTTCTACACAACCCCTTATTTGAATTAATTAAACTCAAAAATTACCACTTTGTTCCTTTCGATTTACAATATCTCTAACTCCATATCTTTTAGTATTTTTTGCGTGTCGCTCAAGGTTATCTTGTACGTTCCCGAAGCATTTGGAAGACTTAACGTGTGATTCAGACTCGAACCTAGCGTCCCTCGAATGACGCCTTCTTGTATTAACTCATCATCTTGATTGAAGATTTGAATGAATAAGGGTTCTTCGGGCAAATGTTCCAATGATAAACGGACTTTCCCCAAATTGGAAGGATTGGGAAAAACACTCGCTTTTAATGTCAATGGAGCTGTCGGCAGAATTTCTTCCCGTGTCAACTTTTTGTCCGTCTTAATAATTTTGGTAATTTCTTGATTGAGTTCCTCGGTTACAATCGTCATTTTGGGGGTGCTTGATTGCGCATTTATTCCAGTACAAAATACGAATAGCAAAAAAACTGGAAGTAATTGTCTGTGAGTCATAGCAAGGGTAGCGTTTGTGGTTCAATAGCCCGAATATCTTTGGAATTAGATTGACTTCTAGGTTGAAGATGAACCCAGTTCCAAAAATTTGAACCGATTAAAAAAATAATTTGTACTGTTATTTGTTTAGGGATTGTGGGAAAGCAACCAACATGGCCGCTACTACTGAAATGGAGCAGTAGAAGATGGGATAGGATGTCTGTGGATTTGTCTAATTTCGGATATTGCCTTTATGCTCTTTGAACCACTTTTTAAATAAAAAAGGTTTCTAGTGGCTCTACATCAAAACATATGCCAAAAGTTAATTTATATTAAATTGACTATCAATAGTTAGTACATAAACGGAGCGTCAGACTTCAGAAAGAACTAATACAACATATCGGATATTTTGAAAATATCCGATATGTTAAGCAGCTTATCTATATACACGATGAGTGCAATCGTAATTCGAACCTAGATGTGCTAGAGGTTCATTACATGGGTATATCATAGATGGTTCCGACGGTCTCATTATGC
>JBCCQK010000218.1:0-12647 GCA_039024375.1 Bacteroidota bacterium | reverse complement strand
CCGCTCCAATTTTTTTGGAAATAATCTCTTTATTCGCATCCAAAATGAAAATTTGTGGAGTCGAACGGATGTCATAAATCTTTTTATAATTGGACCGAATGAACGGGTCGATGGCATTTATCCAATTAACAATACCCTTTTCTTTCATCGTCTTAGCGCAAGCGGGCATTTCTTCGTAGGTCTTCGTACAAACCGCAAAAATCTCTACCCCCTTGTCCTTATAATTATCGTAAAATTCAATCATCTTGGGCATTGACTTTTTACAGTGTCCACAGTCGGGGTCCCACACGAACAGAACGGTGTAGGGCGCATCAACGCCGTGTAGCGTTATGGGTTGTTTAGCCCTCCAACGCTTGTATTCGTCTTCATCGTCTTCGGCGTCGATGGTGCCTTCGATATCTATTTCAAACATTTTTAAATCGGGCGCCGTCTTACCAATCAAAATGGGTTTGAGCGTCTGGGCATTATCCGTAATCTTTTTTAATTGCTCAGGGTCAGTCCAAGGCGCTTGGCCCGTAGCGTAGTACTTTTCGGCAACGTGGACATAGACTGCATCCATTCCAACAATCTTCGATTGGGCGTAAGTATTTAAAAAATGTACTAGATAATACTTGAAAGTTGCCTCGGCGGGTTTGACCTTATCTAAAATATAATCTACCGACTTTATAATAGAATCGGGTGCTTGCACCGTCAATTTATTCATATAATAGTCGATGCGAGGAAAAAGAATTGGACTGCGCACCAATCGTTCGTCCGCTAAATTGATATTATCAAAATAATGTGCTTTGTAGTAATGGTATTTTTGTAACTGTACTTCTTTTTCCGTCCCCTTGAACTCGGGCATCGGCGCACTTTCCATTCCCGATTTTACTAACGAAGCAGTTAACGTTTTGCTTTCGTTCTCGACGATATTTCGTTGGTAGGCTTTTACTTCTTCGTTCAACCCATCCAGTTTTTTTTGAATGACCGTTTTATCTCCTTCCGAAGCGGCTTCTAACTCCTTTTTCAATTGGTCCGCTTCGGGTCGCTTTTTACCCAAATAACTCATGTAGTCGTAGAACAACTGATTGTCCTTACTGCCTTCAATTTGCATATTGGCGTTAGGTGCTTTGGCATCCGTTTTCACGGAAAATTGTTGCTCGTTTTCATCGATTAATAGTTGAAAGTATTGATTATCGGGCGGCATGACCACTAAATAAACCCCCGCATCGAGCGCCTCTTCTCCCGAAAAAACAAAAACACCGTCCGTATTGGCGGTTACAGAATCTTTGATGTACTGTTTATCTCCGTAGTGATAGCCCAACATCAACTGTTCTTGGTCGTAATTGTCTAATTTTACTTTGATTTCGTAGCCCGACTGCGCTAGTAAAGATTGGCTTATAAAAGTTAGCACTAACAGACTAAAAAAGTACCTTAATTTCATACATTATTTTTTACTAAATCTAATATTTATGTCTTCGCCAAATGAAGGATGAATGATAAGTGATGAATGATTTTTAAACCAGAGACCGAGCATCCAGTAGTTCAAATATCTTTCCTTTATGATAAAAAGAAAACCAAACACCATTTAATTAACGAATGTATAACAATTTAGGTTATTTAGCGGTTAGATATTTTCGTAGCCTTATTGGTATCTTTGGCGACGAAAGTTAATTATTGTTGCTGGATACTGGTCGCTGGATGCTGGTTTCCAGTCACTAAAACACTAAACGCTAATGCCAAAATTTTATCTACGTTTTTTAATGGTTTTCATTTCATTTTTCTTCATTAGTAGCGTACTGGCTCAATACCGAAGACCGCCCATAGACTCCTCTTTGGTGATGGATTTTGAAAAATATGACCCCGTTTCGACGCTGGTTGTCCCCGAAAATCCCGTTAAACGAGCAAAGTTTCGTTTCTTGGATATTCACAGTCATCATTGGCGTATCAGCGATGTAAGCTATTTTGACAAGCTATTTTCCGAAATGGACACATTAAACATGGGTGCAATGGTCAATTTAAGTGGCCGCGGAGGAAAACGACTCAAGCAGATGATGGACATTGTCAATCAACACCCAGAAAAGGAGCGTTTTATTGTTTTCACCAACATTGAATTGCGGAGTATTGACGACCCCGATTGGACGGAAAATACAGTCAAACAACTGGAATTCGATGTAGCCAATGGTGCCAGAGGACTGAAAATTTATAAAAGTCAGGGGATGAATAATACCGATTCTTCGGGTAATCGCATCGCTATTGATGACCCTCGGATTGACCCCGTATGGGCCAAATGTGGCGAATTGGGCATTCCCGTTTTGATTCATTCGGCCGACCCCGCTTCTTTTTGGAAACCACACGACGAGAAAAACGAACGTTGGTTGGAATTAAAGCTGCGGCCTGGTCGAAAAAGAGACCCCGCTAAGTTTACTTTTGAGCAAATCATTTCCGAGCAACACCATATTTTTAAAAAACATCCTAATACCATTTTCATCGCTGCGCACATGGGATGGTACCCGAACGATTTGCAACATTTGAGCACCCTGCTGGAAGCTATGCCGAATATGTACGTGGGAATTGGAGCGGTGATTGCCGAATTAGGCCGACAACCACGGATGGCGAATTGGTTTTTTGAAAAATACCAAGACCGCATTCTTTTTGGTAAAGATTCGTACAAACCCGAAGAATTTCCCACTTATTTTAGGGTATTGGAAACTGCGGACGAGTATTTTCCTTACTATAAAAAGTATCACGCTTATTGGCGAATGTACGGTTTGAACTTACCCGATGAGATTTTGAAAAAGGTGTATTATAAAAATGCTTTGAAGATTATTCCAGGGTTAGAAGCAAGTTTGTTTGAGTAAAAGACAAGATAATGATATTTGAAAATCTTGAAATAAATATAGATGAATTGCCGAAAGTTGAAACGGGCGATTTTCAGCGGCTGGATAGCAATTATCTGGTAGTCAGCTACATTGGTGGCACTATTTTTTTCCTGTTTCTAGGGTTTGGATTGCTTGGTGCTTATTTTGGTACCGACTTTTTTGACGAAGCCAACGTGTTCTGGAGTGCCGTTGGTCTTTGGATTGCTTGGGCGATTGCTTCTTTTGTATTGCGAACTTTGGGGTACCGAATTAGAGGATACATTTTGCGAGATAAAGATATTATTCATCGAAAAGGGGTGCTTTTTAAAAGCATTACGACCATTCCATTCAATCGAGTACAGCATTGCGAAGTCAGTCAAGGGGTCATTCAGCGAATGTTCGATTTGCATACGCTGCAAATTTTTACGGCGGGAGGAAGCAACAGCGACTTATCTATTCCTGGACTAAAGGCAGATACTGCGCAACGGATTAAGGATTTTATTATCAATAAAACGGTCGAAGCTGCCGAACATCAAGAAGCCGCACCGATGTTAGTCGATATTAAATCTAATGAACCCGAACCCTTTCGAGGCGACACTTTCCACGACAACATTTTACCCGAATAAATGGACGAGGCAACTACAACTACTTACGATTTTTCGTTACCGAATCGGCAGTCACCCATTGCGGTTTTTTTGATTGTTCAAAAACTGATTCAGCAATTGATTCGCCAGTTTTGGCCCATTCTGTTGATTTATATTTTGAACAATCTGGACTTTCAAGCGAAAAGTAACGATTCCACCATTTTTGATTCTTATTTTACGAATGTCCTATTCTTTATTGCTGGTCTTTCTACGATTGGGTCGATTATTTCCTACTTCAAGTTCTACTATTACGTGCAGGACGACGAATTTGTCATTGAAAAAGGTATTCTCCAAAAAAAGAAAATCAATATCCCTTTTGACCGTATTCAAACCATCAATTTCGAGCAAAATCTAATTCATCAGGCGTTTAATGTGGTGAGTTTGGAAGTGGATTCTGCGGGCACAGTTCAAAAAGAAATTGCCATACAAGCGATTAGTCGGGAGCGAGCAGAAGCCATTCGTACTTTCATTATGAGGGAGAAGGCAAAACGGCAAGTAGTTGATAATGAGCAAGATGAAACAACGATTTCTGCTGAAATTACCGAACCACCCGCCCAAACTTTAATGCACTTACGTCCAATGGACCTGTTAAAAATTGGTGTCAGCCAAAATCATTTCCAAGGCTTAGGCATTATCTTTGGTTTCGGTTTTTGGATTTGGCAGACGCTAGAAGATTTTTTACCCGATTACCGTCAAGGAGAGAACCCAATGGTTTATCTAGAACGCGACTTGGGGCTCGGTTCGATTATTTCTATGTGGACGTACTTGATAGTTTTGTTGATTCTTTTTTCGGTGCTCATTTCTTTAGTAATGACCGTCTTCCGATTTTTTGATATGCAATTCTTTCGAACTAGTGCGGGTTTTAAGGTGGTTTCAGGTTTGTTTACCAAAAGAGAACAATCGGCTAATTTTAACAAGATTCAACTTATCCGCTGGGAAGATTCTATTCTAAAACGTATTTTTGGAATCTTCCGCTTGCATTTATTTCAAGCTTCTAGTGCTGCCGTTAACATTCGTCAATCTATCAACGTCCCCGGTTGCTACCAACCCCAAATTGATACAGTTCGAGCGACCTACTTTCCCGACGAAAAAAATTACCAATACACTACTCACGGCATCAGTTCTAAGATTATCGGTCGCCGAGTGTTGTATCTCGGGGGTATTCCTGCGTTAATTATCGTCCTTAACGGCTACCTCAGCGAATCACTCATTATTGGTTTGTTGTCCATTGTTTGGATTGGGATAATTTACGCCACGAGTCTTTTTGTTCATAGAAACTGGAAGTTCCACATTCACGAAGAAGGGATTCTAACCGAACACGGAATTTTGGGAACCGAATTTACCCTTTTGAAATGGTATAAAATCCAAGCCGTCAAAACTCGGCAAAGTATTTATCAGCGTCGACACGACCTTGCCGACCTCTACTTTTACACGGCGGCAGGAACGGTTAAAATTCCTTACGTACCGCTCGAAAAAGCACGGCAAATTACAAATTTTGTACTGTATCGGGTGGAAACGGACGAGCGGAGTTGGATGTGAGTGTAAGGTGATGAGGTGATAAGGGAATAGGGGTATAAGGGAATGGGATAAAAGGCTAAGAGGTAAGAAGGTAAAAACTACCGCTCGACCAACTATATGAACTCTAAGCACTGTATTCCCTTTATGTCAAAAAAGAAGAACGAACTGCGCTCGAAAAAAGCGTTCCATTAAAAACAGCACATGAAACTTTACCAACTTTTTTTAATAATTGGACTCAGTTGGCAAATGGCTTTTTGCCAAAACGAATCCAAAATGATTGATTTGAACTACGTTCCAGAAGTTACGGAAGCGGATAAAAAGTACGCCGATGCTTACCACTTACTTGACGGTAAATGGAAAGGAACTTTTGAGATTTATAAAGACTCCAAAAGGAAGAAAAAGAGCAGGGTAGAGCTGAAAGATATTACGAAAGAAAGCCTTCAAAAAAAGGGAATCGCTTTGATGAGTAGTATTGAAGTGATGCAAGTTTACACTTCCGAAACACCTTATTTTCAACGAGTTACTATTACGGACTATTATCCCGAAAGTGGTAAAACGGTAACAGCTAAGGGCGTTAATAAAGTGCAGGACGGTCAATTGTTTTGTGTAGTCATTAAGCCCGACGATACGGTCATCCACGATGGTTATTTAGAGAAAGAAAATACGATTATTTGGCAACGAGGGGAGCAAAATCCGCAGCGAATCGAATATTTTCGAGAGACCGTCGATGCGCAGTTTTACGAAATTGTCGGTTGGGGCTATTACGAGGGAGACGATACCTCATTGAGTCCACCACTTTGGTTCTACGGGAAATATGAGCGACAAGATTAATCCTATTTTTAGTTCATTAGGGAACAAGTAAAACACTGCTTCGATGGTGGGTGATACTTTCAAAGTATCACCCACCATCGAAGCAGTGTTTTTCAAAAAATCGCAGCGTATCCTCTAGATGCGTTTCCCAATAAATCCATTCGTGCGCCCCTTCAAATTCTTCGTAAATGTGTGGAATATTCTCCTCTGTTAATTGTTGGTGTAAGGTTCGATTGTGTTCGATTAGCAAATCCGTTTGTCCACAATCGAAACGGAGCGGTGGTAAAGTCTTCCAATTTTTTTTGATGGTTAAAAAAACGGATTCTGAGGTTTCATCATCCTGTCTATACTCTTGTAGTGGTTCTTCTACAAACAATTCCATTTGTGGTAAAGCGGTAATGGCACTATGACTAGAAATAGCGTTAAATAGTTTACCGTATTTAGCGCCCAAGCGCAAAGCCCCGAAGCCGCCCATTGATAGTCCACCGATAAATAAGTGCTTCGAGTCGGCCGCTTGAGGAATATTCATTTTTACAGCACCCACTACATCTTCCACAATCCACTTCTCAAAATCGTAGCCGTTGTGCGGTAAATAGGCCGAGCCGTCTCCCCACAATCCGTCGGAAGGCATGGCCAAAATCATGGGTCGGATGGTACCTTTCTTGATTAGCCGAAGGGCAGTTTGGTGTGCCCCTGCTTGTTGCGACCAAGAATTGGCGCTTCCATACACTCCGTGTAGCAAGATGGATATGGGTAAATCGGTAGCTGAAACATTAGACGGTACGAACACACAAATATTTCCTCTGCCTCGTAAGTTATTGGTTTTTAGAGTAATGTACCGTAAGTTATCTCGTTCAAATTTTGGATTAGAAACTTTTACGGTTCGAAAACGGGATGTTGATTCCATAAATTTTATTATTTTTTCATCACGGTACATAGACATAATTGTCTTAGGTTTTTTTGACAAGATTAAAAGGATGTAAACTATTGATATTGAAAATCATGTAAATCATGTAATCCTGTCTAAGGGGTTGCATTAATTATGTCTTCGTATTTCCTTAGCATAAAAAAAGCGAAGTGGTATATTCCACTTCGCTTTCACCTACTCAACCTATTTTTAAAAAAAGCTACCTCAAAAAAATTAAGTCCTACATGCAGAAAAGGTACGTAGCAGCCAACGTTCTCAAGGCAGCACTTTTCAAAACGGCTAAGAATTTTCAACTATTCTCGTTTAGAGAACAGTTACTAGTAACTAGTTATTAGTGACTAGTGAATAGTAACGAATTACTAATCACTAATCCCTATAATATTTACGAATTTACGGTTTCAATGATAACGGACGCTACCTTGTAAGGGTCTGCCGCCGAGTTAGGCCGTCGGTCTTCCAAGTAACCGCTCCAGTCGTGCTGTACCGTGTAAATTGGAATACGGATAGAAGCACCACGGTCAGAAACACCGTAAGAGAATTTATCGATAGATTGCGTTTCGTGCAAACCAGTCAAACGTTGGTCGTTGTCGTGGCCGTAAACGGCGATACAAGCCTCAATTCGCTCTTTGGGAGCGAACTTATCACAGATAGAGTGGAAATACTCTTGGCTATTGGCGGTTCGTAAAGCAGAGTTAGAGAAGTTGGCGTGCATACCAGAACCGTTCCAGTCACCTTTTACTGGCTTACAGTGGTAATCAATCGCTACGCCGTACTTTTCGGCGGTTCGGTCTAGTAAATATCTAGCTACCCAAATTTCGTCACCAGCACGCTGCGCACCTTTAGCAAAAATTTGGAACTCCCATTGTCCCGCCATTACCTCACCGTTGATACCTTCAACGTTCAAACCTGCGTCCAAACATAGGTCTAAGTGCTCTTCTACGATTTCTCGACCGTAAGAGTTCTTTGCACCTACAGAACAGTAATAAGGGCCTTGTGGTGCAGGGTAACCGTTAGCTGGGAAACCTAATGGCAATCCAGTTTCAGGGTCTTGTAATACATATTCTTGCTCGAAGCCAAACCAGAAATCATCCGTTTTGTCGGAAATAGTAGCTCGACCATTAGATTCGTGGGGAGTACCATCGGCGTTTAATACTTCTGTCATTACCAAGTACCCATTTTTGCGGTCAGGGTCGGGACAAATGAAGACAGGCTTCAATAAACAATCCGAAGAACCACCTTCTGCTTGCTGCGTAGAAGAACCGTCAAAAGACCACATATCTAAGTCTTCTACTTTTCCTGTGAATTTTGCGCTATCAACGATTTTTGTTTTACTTCTCATTGATTGCATTGGCTTGTAGCCATCTAACCAGATGTACTCTAATTTAATCTTAGCCATCGTTAAATTAAGTTTTATAAAAAAATGAAAGAATAGAGCTTGTAGAAATCTAAAATTTAAAATACCAAATGTAAAATTTCAAATTAAATAAACTTCTTATAAGAGTTGGTTTGAAGAAAGACTGGAAGCGTTAACTGCTACCTTAGGTCCACTTTTTCGACCCTTTATCGCTCAATGTTCTTTTGTTTACAAATTTGTAAAGTGCGGCCTCAATGGCTCGCTTTTTTAGGGACTGAATTTGTTGAAATTTTTATAGGAAAAACAGTCTTTAAAGAGATTGACTTTTTAGCTATATAATTGATTATCAACTTGTTTTAGATGAAATTCATTGCAAATGTAAATGTAAAATAAAATATTTGAAAGCCGTAATTTTTCGGAAAATTTTGCTTTCGAATATTTTATTTTTTCTTTATAAACTCAAAGGGAATTTCAAAAAAAACGGATAGAGTTGTTTAGAAAAGACAAAAGAGGAGGAGGTAAAATAATACCTCCTCTCCCGAGGGTCTATTCTAAACTTTTTAATGACTATTCAGAACCGAGAGCAGGGAAAAGGGATGTATGACGTTGACAAGCGAGAAAAAATCAAAAATTTTATCGCTTTTCAGTTCAGGTCTCTATTCTCGATTTTGAATAGTTACATTTTTTAATGCTTGTTGTCAAGCTCACTAATCACTAAAACGAGTAAGTGAAAGCCATCAAGAAAGAAGCTAAGCTGCTACTAGCCGCTCCGTCTGAATCCAAAAACACATCTTCGTCACTTGAGTCAATTCTGATTTCTGGAATGATGGTTAGGTTACCAATGGAGTAGTTGGCAGATAGTGTGAAATCACTTACGTTATTCTCCATAAAATCACCAAAAACGGTGTTTTTATCGTTAAAAAACTCGTATCGAGCACCAATCTTAAAGTTGTCACTAGTAGCGTACTGTGCGTACAAAGCGGCGCCGTTAAAACCAGTGTCATCGCCCGTATCCGTTACCGTAGCGTTGATACCTAAATAGAATTTATCCGTAACGTCAACTCCACCCGTCAAGTCAAACTGTGTGTATCCGTCACCGAACAAACCGTTTAGGTAGAAACCACCGTAGCCCAATTGCGCACCGAAGAAGTAGTCGCTGGTAGGATTAAATTCGGTAATATCCGTCGGATTTAAAATAGCTGCCATGATGCTGAAACCACTTTCCGTAGCAATGTCTACTTTCAAACCAGTATGAGAAAACGGCCCGTAAGAGAACATGTAAGAAGTAGAGTAATTGAAGTTAGCCGTTGGAGAAATAACCTCATATCCTAAGAAAGTATTAAAGTTACCCATAGTGATGGTCGCATTTTCGCCAACGCTGAAGTAAGCGTATAATTGGTTGATAATCTGTCCAGTAGAAGAATATAATGGAGAAGCGAAAACAGCATCGCTACCTCTTGGTCCAAATACCGCATCTACGACTACCCCTGATTTTTCGCCTTCGTAGGCACCAACTAGGTTAATCATACCCAAAGAGAATCCAGGTAAGTTAGCAAAAGAAGTAGCGGGTGCGACAATGCCAAATCGGTCGGCATCATTTGGGCCGTTTAAGTTAGTTCGAAAATAAGTATCTGCTGTCCCAGAAATAGAAAACTTTGATTCTGATTCTTCATCTTGGGCAGAAACTACGTTAGTAGAAATTACAAAAGCTAAGGCAAATAGTAGTATCGCTTTGAATGTAAATTTTGTCATGATTATTTTATTTATAACTTTTTTTAAAATGGGAATAAGCATCCCAATCCAAACAAATTTTGCTTGGTGCTATTTGTTAAAAAATTCGGGTGTAAAAACGGATTATTAATTATCAGTACGCACTACTCAAAATCAATATTTTGAAAATTAAGGTAGGTACTTAATGCAGGTCTGGAGACCTGCGGATATTAGTATCAAGTCTGAGGACTTGATACATCGAAACAGGGACTAATTACTAGTCACCAATTACTAATCAACTAACACCAGAAAAATAGTCAGACAGACCTAAACAAAACGATTATAAAAAACTGTCTGCCTGACCGATTCTGGATAAATGTGGTTAGGAGTATGTAACTTATTGCAAGGGACGACACTTAAAGATGTATTCTATTTGAGTAGAAGTTGCGTACCTTGATTTTTGAATGGTTATATTGTTCTATGATTATATTGTTAGAGATTGAGTAACAATAAAACAATATAGCAATACAACCACTTGATTAATCTTTAAAGATGATATTAGGTACAAACTCCACTAAACTTGTCATATCTTAGATAGCCTATATCTGGTAGGCTTCCATTTCGTGTTCGCCGATGTCCAGACCTCTAGCTTCTTCTTCCTCATCTACTCGAATACCAACCGTATTTTTCAAAGCAAAGAAAACGATGAAAGCGAAGAGGAAAGTGAAAATACCGATAGAAACGATACCGATTAATTGGTTAACGAGTTGTGCAGTACCCGCTAGTTCGCCGAAAATTCCAACGGCTAGGGTTCCCCAAATACCACACACTAAGTGAACAGAAGTAGCACCTACGGGGTCATCTAATTTTCGCTTGTCGAAGAATACAACGGAAGCAGGGATAATCATACCCGCAATGAAACCGATAATCACTGAATTGCCTGGAGACATTTGGTCTGCACCCGCCGTAATACCCACTAAACCACCCAAAATACCGTTCAATACCATGGGTAAATCGAAGTTCTTGAACATGAAGTAAGAAACGAAAAAAGCACCAATCGCACCAGCGGCAGCAGCCAACGAAGTTGTTACGAATACTAAAGAAACAAGTCCTGGGTCAGCCGATAAAACGGAACCACCGTTGAATCCGAACCATCCAAACCAAAGTAAGAATACCCCAATTGCGGCCATTGGCATAGAGTGGCCAGGAATAGGCTTGATACCGTTAGCGGTGTATTTACCCGCTCTTGGCCCGAGTAACATAATACCCGCCAAAGCACCCCAGCCACCAACGGAGTGTACTAAAGTCGAACCTGCAAAGTCGTAAAATCCTCTGGCGTCTAACCAACCTGCTCCCCACTTCCACATACCTGTGATTGGGTAAGAGATAGTAACGAACAAAACACAGAAGATTAGGAATGGTCCCAATTTGATTCTTTCCGCAACGGCTCCCGATACAATCGTACAGCAAGTAGCGGCAAACATCGCTTGGAAAATAAAGTCCGTCCAGTAAGTGTAGCCACCGTCCGCATATTCCACGAGACCAGCAGCACCTTCTGGCATCTCTAGAAAGGGACCAGCGAATCCAAAGAATCCACCAGGTTCACCTCCCGGGTACATAAGGTTAAATCCACAGACATAGTAAGATAAAAGGCCAATAGAAATAATCATGGCGTTCTTGAAAAGAATGTTGACCACATTCTTTTTCTGCACAAACCCCGATTCGAGCGTTGCGAATCCTAAGTGCATGAGAAACACGAGGGCGGTGGAAACGAGCATCCACGTGTTATTGGCGGTAAATAGTCCTTCAGTCATCTTTCGTTTAAGTTAATAAAATTAAAGAATAAGATTTGCCCTACGCCATTGGTAAAAAAGTTTAAAGTTGGTTCGGCGCAACGTATAGATTCCAGCTATTTACGGAGATACATTTATCCAGAAAATAGGAAGGAGCAAATCTTGATAGAAAACTAATTCGGTTGGGTAACTTTAGAAGGAATACAGAAAGGTAGGAAAACGAAATCTGATACTATAGATTATTAATAATTAACCAATGACAGAGTAGCCCTTGGTGAAAGACTAAGAAGCTATAATTTTTCTTCAGATTGATAATTTATCCAGTACTTGTCTAAAATCCCTTAAAATTAATATTGGTTAGGATAGGAAATTGTTGGTTTTACAGGGCGTCAGCGCCGGTTTCGCCGGTTCTAACTCTAGTAACAGAATCAATAGAATAAACGGTAATCTTACCATCACCTACTTTTCCAGTTCTACCAGATGAAACGATGGTTTCTACAATTTCGTCCACCTTATTGTCATTACATACAATATCTATTTGCAGACGAGCAATGTAACCCGGGTCGTAAACACTTCCTCGATATACTTTTTGCTCCGTTTCAAGGCCAAATCCTTTTACTTCACTTAATGTAAAGAACTTAACCCCAATTTTAGCTAAGGCATCTCGAATAGCATCGAATTGAGAAAGTCTGATAACTGCTTCGATTTTTTTCATCAGAACGATATTTTGTTTGTGAATGAATTGAAAATGATAATCCTTATCCTCAGTACGTAACAATAAGAGTAAATTGCTTTGTGACTAGAGAATAAAGTTTACCGAACTGAATTCAATTCTTGTCATTCCTATATTTCAGTTTGTTAGGGTGATTTAATTTACAGGAACAACCAAAATTTTATTCTGTTTTCAAAAAAGGAAACATAGAAAAGAGTAGATTTTATCTACTAATTTATTAGATAACTGCTATTTTTAAAGAACTTAAATTCACTATTATTGCGAATTATACAACAAAAGTAGGTTTCATTAATGAATTATCAAAATCTATGTTAAAT
>JBCCQK010000217.1:0-12663 GCA_039024375.1 Bacteroidota bacterium | reverse complement strand
TCGAAGCGGATAATGTAAATGTAATCCTCAACTCATTTACCTTATTCTGCCTATATTTGTGGCCCAAAATGGCTATGAGCACAAAAGAAGTGCTATGTAGAAAAATTAAAAAAGTGGCCTATCTTTATTTTTACTTTAAAAATAGCCATTGACCTAAAAATCTAATCTTACAATAATCAAATTAAATAGTAAAGAATATGAATTTTGACTTAATTGTAATTGGTACGGGGCCAGGAGGTTACCCAGCAGCTATTCGAGCCTCTCAACTAGGGATGAAAGTGGCCGTTGTCGAAAAAGAATCTTTGGGTGGTATTTGTTTGAATTGGGGCTGTATTCCTACTAAAGCACTCTTGAAAAGTGCACAGGTCTTTGAATACATTAACCACGCCGATGATTACGGTATCAAGGTAGGAAAAGCGACGGCAGATTTTACGGGGATGATTAAAAGGAGTCGAGGAGTCGCTGATGGTATGAGTAAGGGGGTTACTTTTTTGTTGAAAAAAAATAAAGTAACTGTTTTAAATGGTTTTGGAAAATTGGCAAGAGGCAAGAAAGTAGAGGTGACTGACGAGAAAGGCAATACGACTACTCACGAAGCGAAACATATCATCGTGGCAACGGGCGGACGAGCCAAAGAATTGCCCAACTTACCTATTGATGGAGAAAAAATCATCGAATATCGCAAAGCGATGAGTTTAGAAAAACAACCCAAAAGCATGGTCATCGTCGGGGCGGGTGCTATTGGTGTCGAATTTGCCTATTTCTACCACTCCATCGGAACCGAAGTAACGATTGTGGAGTTCATGGAGCAAGGGTTAGTGCCAAGAGAGGATGCCGATGTATCAAAGCAACTAGCTCGAATTTACAAGAAAAAAGGCATCAAAATCATGGCCAACACGGCCGTTGAAACGGTGGATACGAAAGGAAAAGGCTGCGTGGTAACCGCTAGAAATCGGAAAACAGGTAAAGTAGAGACCATTAACTGCGATGTAGTACTTTCAGCGGCGGGCGTTACGCCCAATATCGAAAACATTGGTTTGGAAGCTTTGGGTATAGAAACCGAAAGAGGCTTAATCAAAGTGGACGAATTTTACAGAACTAATGTGGCCAATATTTACGCTATTGGAGACGTCGTAGCGGGTCCAGCTTTAGCCCACGTTGCTACGGCCGAAGCTATCGTTTGTGTGGAAAAAATTGCGGGTGAAAACCCCGAACCCATCGACTATAACAACATTCCAGGCTGTACATACTGCTCTCCCGAAATCGCTTCCGTTGGATATACTGAGCAGGCTGCGAAAGAAGCAGGTTACGATATTAAAGTGGGTAAATTTCCATTTTCGGCTTCTGGAAAAGCAAGTGCAGCGGGCGCCAAAGTTGGTTTTGTAAAAGTTATTTTTGATGCGAAATACGGCGAATTTTTAGGCGCTCACATGCTGGGTTACAACGTGACGGAAATGATTGCAGAAGTAGTCGCTGCCAGAAAATTAGAAACAACGGGACACGAAATTGTGAAAACCATCCACCCCCACCCTACTATGAGTGAGGCGGTAATGGAAGCGGCGGCAGACGCCTACGGCGAAGTGATTCACTTGTAAACTGGATGCTAGATGCTGGTCACTGGATGCTGGCAACTAGCAACTAGTGGTTCTCTGACAATTTGAGTGATTTAGAGTCAAGATTTTAAAAAATCATTTATTTCCTTAAATTTTGACCACCCAAATTATCAAAAAACGTAAAAAGTTAATTGAAAGTAACTTAGGAACAGGGAAAAAATAAATTTACATTTTCAAAAATTTAACTTATTGATTGTCAATACTTTTAGATTTTGAACCAGCCCGCACAGCAGTCTGGCTGGTTTGTAATTTTAAATTTTACATTTTCCTTATTTGGAGTTTAAGTAGCTGATTATCAGTTGTTGGCTTATTGCTGACTGACTACTGTACTGGTAACTAGCATCCAGAATCCAGCAACTAGCAACTAGCAACTAGACATCTATGATACAGATTTACGTCACGGGTGGTACCTTTGATAAAGACTACAATTTTATCACAGGAGAATTGTATTTTAAAGATTCTCATCTAAAAGACATGCTGGAGCGAGGCCGTTGTAATATTGCATTGGACATCAAAACCTTAATGATGGTGGACAGTTTGGAAATGACCGAAGCCGATAGGGCAATAATTGCGCATAACTGCCGGAGAGCAGCTTTCAACCGTATCGTTATTACCCACGGAACAGATACGATGGTCAAAACGGCCGAATATTTAGCTAGAGAAGCGATTGAAGAGAAAACCATCGTAGTTACGGGTGCAATGGTTCCTTACGCTTTTGGCTCTTCCTCGGATGGATTTTTCAATTTGGGCAGTGCTTTAGCTTTTGCCCAAGCCTTACCCGCTGGTGTTTACGTTGCCATGAATGGTCGCTATTATCAATGGCACAATGTTCGTAAAAACAGACAAACAGGATTCTTTGAGGAACTAAATACCGCTTCCGAAAAACTGTAACCCAATGCTTCGTCCATCAAAGCGTGACCATTATCTAATATTTTATTATGAAAGTAGATAAACTGTTAATTTTAAAATTAGAAAAGTTAGCTAGGCTCAAACTATCCGACCAAGAACGCAACCAAATCCAAGGCGACTTAGACAATATCTTAAATATGGTCAGTAAATTGGAAGAATTGGACTTGGACAATGTAGAACCTCTGATTTACATGACCGACGAAGTAAATGTACTTCGTAGCGATGCAGTTAAAAATCAAGTGGATAGAGCAGCAGCTTTAGCCAACGCCCCCGATAAAAACGACGAACACTTTAAAGTACCAAAAGTGATTGACTTGTAACTAGATACTCGTCGCTAGATACTAGATACTAGTCTCGCTTGTAAAAATCATCCGACGAAGCATGGACTCAATCATTTCTATCAAGGACCTTAAAAAAACCTACGTTATGGGCAGCGAAAAAGTGCATGCCCTAAAATCTATCACTTTAGACATCAAAGAAAATGAATACGTCGCCTTAATGGGACCTTCTGGTTCGGGTAAGTCCACTTTAATGAACTTACTGGGCTGTTTAGATACTCCAACCGCAGGAGAATATGTCCTAAATAATGAAAATGTAAGTACTTTGGACGACAGCGAGCTAGCCGAAGTACGCAACAAAGAAATTGGCTTCGTTTTCCAAACGTTCAATCTCCTTCCTCGCCTTTCTTCTCTCGAAAATGTGGCTTTACCGCTCGTTTATGCGGGAATCAGCAAAACCAATCGGTTGGACAAAGCACAGGATACTTTATCAAAAGTGGGTTTGGGTGACCGAGTTGGCCACAAGCCGAACGAACTATCTGGTGGTCAACGACAACGCGTTGCCATTGCTCGTGCTTTGGTCAACGACCCCGCCATTATCCTAGCTGACGAACCAACGGGGAATCTAGATACAAAGACTTCTATCGAAATCATGGAGATTTTTGAAAAACTCCACGAAGCGGGAAACACCATCATCGTCGTTACCCACGAACCAGACATCGCCGCCCACGCTCACCGTATTATCCGTCTGCGAGACGGACTCATCGAAAAAGACGAACGCAATCAGAATATCATTAGTGCATTTGACGCTTCTCACCGTTATCTGAGTGGTGACCACGTTGTGGAGTAATTAGTAGCTATAAATGCCGCACAACTCGGAGCGTTAGGTTATATCTAATCAGCAGTCGTAACGTAACTCTCCCAGTTGCGAAGTCCATCGTCATTCCTTTTTTCTTCGATTGGCTTTATAACAGCGGTTAGTTCACTTTAACACATTTACATTAATCAAATGCGATAATGTCATATTTCCTACAAAAAATAGGATTATAAAAATGTAAATATTGACTCACGCTCAAATAGGGTTATCTTTGTATTGAACAAACGAATGCAATCTTCCTTTTAGCTGCGATTTTTAAAGATTTTCAAAGAAAAGAGCAACAAAACAGGGTTCTTTCTCATTTAGAACCTATCACTCCGATATTTAGAAGACTATACACTCCCCTATTCTGAAAACAGCAGTCATTTTGACACTTGGTAATCCCAAGTGACAACCTACACTTAATATAACCTTCAAAAATTCAATTTCTTGGTGGATGCTAAAGTCCGCAAAGAAATGACCATTTATTGTCCTTTAAACCGAGTTTTGAAGTGGCCGATTGCTACCTATTATCGTACTATTAATAGCAATACCCCTCTTCAAACAAAACTACTATCGACAAATGACTAAGTATTTCCCATTACTTACTTTTTACTTTTTTTCTTTATTTTTTATACAACAAACCTACAGTCAAGATTTAATCGAACGAACCCAACAGGGTATTCAAAAACCTACCCGAGCAAAACCGAACGAATTAGCCAAAATGGTCCGTCAAAATCGCCAAGCCAACGCACGCTTTAGTGGCTTTGCACCTTTTACGGTCAACGAAAATCAGAGTTCTTTAGCAGAAGACTACGCCATTGGTAGCATTGACCTCAACGTGGACACCGACATTTTAGATGCTTTCATCGCCAACCAACCCGCATCGACTACCCTACAAATTCCCGTTAGCCCCAAAGCAACTTTCGAACTAGAACTGGTCAAAGTAGATTTATTCGCCGAGGATTTTATTTATCGGAATCAAAACGGGCAAAATTTAAACAATACAAGCACGGGCGTTTTTTATCGAGGAATCGTTAAAGGGGATAATAACTCCATTGCCTCGGCAAGTATTTTTGGCGACGAAATTCGCATTCTTATTAGTGACGACGACGGTAATTACGTCATTGGGAAACGAAAGGGAGTAGAGACCCATGTCTTATATAATGACCGCAATTTGCTTTTGGATGCTCCCCAAGGTTGTGCAGTTGGAGAAGGCCAACAGTTAATAAAATCAGGTTTACGGCATCAAGTCGAAGATAATGCCAGAAGTTCCATGATGAATAAGTGTATTCCTATTTACGTGGAGTGTGATTACGATATGTATCAAAAGCAAGGTAATTCGGAAGCGAACGTAATCGCTTTTGTTAGTGCCTTAGTGAACGAAACGGCTACTATTTACGCCAATGAGCAAATTGATATTTCGCTTTCGGATGTCAAAGTTTGGACAACAACTGACCCCTACGCAAGCCTTAGTAGTACCCTTGCTGTTTTGCAAAAGTTCGGTGAATTAACTAAGGACAACTATAATGGTCGATTAGCACACTTCATCTCCACCCGAAATTTGGGCGGCGGTGTCGCTTGGGTCGATGTACTTTGTAGCACCTATTTTACTTTCGGAAGCAACCACGCTGGTCCCTACGCAGTTAGTGCTAGCATGGGCACTTCTATCGATACTTTTCCTACCTATTCCTGGAACGTCGAAGTGTTTGCCCACGAAATGGGGCACAATATGGGTTCTCCGCATACCCAAAGTTGTAGTTGGAACGGTAATAACACGGCTATTGACAACTGTGCCCCAACCGAAGGCGGCTGTTCGAGTGCCCAGGGAAGTTGTCCTCCAGGTGGTGGAACCATTATGAGTTACTGTCACCTTACTAGCTGTGGCATTGACTTTAACAATGGCTTCGGCCAGCAACCTGGGAATTTAATTCGCAATCGCTATAATAACGCCTCTTGCGTTCTTTCTTGTGCAGCGCCTACTTGTGACGATAATATTCAAAATGGTGACGAAGAAGGAGTTGATTGTGGTGGTTCCAACTGTTCTCCCTGTCCTTGTTATAAAAACCAAGTTGCCTTCGCTTTGACTTTGGATAATTATCCCAATGAAACCAACTGGAATGTAAGAAATGCCGCTGGAACTATTCTTTATTCTGGTGGCAGCTATTCGCAAGTAGGCGGTTCGGTCAACTTGACCTTTAACTTACCCGCAGCATCGGGGTATCAGTTTACTATCACCGATAGCTATGGAGACGGCATTTGCTGCGGCTACGGAAACGGCTCTTTTAGTTTAACGGATGCTGAAAATGAGGTTATTGCATCGGGTGGCGCATTTGGTTCCTCCTACTCCATTACTTTTTGCACCGAAGAAGTTGGGTCAGTTGATAATTGCCCGAATGACCCCAATAAAACCGAACCAGGTACTTGTGGCTGTGGCGTTGCTGATACCGACTCTGACAACGATGGAACGCCCAATTGTAACGATGCTTGTCCCAATGACCCTAATAAAATTGCGGTGGGTACTTGCGGTTGTGGCGTTGCCGATACCGATTCCGACAACGACGGTACTCCTAATTGTAACGATGCTTGTCCCAATGACCCCAATAAAATTGCCGCAGGTTCTTGTGGCTGTGGCGTTGCTGACACCGATTCCGACAACGACGGAACACCTAATTGTAACGATGCTTGTCCTAATGACCCCAATAAAATTGCCGCAGGAACTTGCGGATGTGGCGTTGCCGATACTGATTCCGATAACGACGGTACTCCTAACTGTAACGATGCTTGTCCTAGCGACCCCAATAAAATTGCCGTTGGTTCCTGTGGATGTGGCGTCGCCGATACCGACTCCGACAACGATGGAACGCCTAACTGTAACGATGCTTGTCCTAACGACCCCAATAAAATTGCTGTAGGAACTTGCGGATGTAGCGTTGCCGATACTGATTCCGATAACGACGGTACTCCCAATTGTAACGATGCTTGTCCCAATGACCCCAATAAAATTGCCGCAGGAACTTGTGGTTGTGGTGTAGCTGATACCGATTCTGATAATGACAGTACCCTAGATTGTAACGATGCTTGTCCCAGTGACCCCAATAAGACCAGTCCAGGTGATTGTGGCTGTGGAAAAGTGGACGAAGACAAAAATCTAAATGATGTACCAGATTGTAATGAGGATTTAAACTGTCCAGAGAACCAAACCATAAGCAATAATTTTGCGCCCAACGAAACTTACAGTGCAGAAAACGTGCTTTCTACGACTGGAAATTTCGTCATCACGGGAACGGCTACCTTCAGAGCAGGTGGTTCGATAATTCTCAACCCAGGTTTTCACGCCCAAGCGGGTTCTAGTTTTACGGCAAAGATAGAAGGTTGTAACGCTGCAAGTTTGTCCGACCATCAAGATGCGCAACAATTGAAATTGAGAACTCCCAATTCACCTACCCTTTCGGACAGTGAACTAGTCGTCTTTCCCAATCCTTTTCAAAACAGCACGACTATTCAATATCGAATTGACCAACCGACTAAAGTCCAGTTACAAGTAATGGATTTAAACGGGAGGATAGTTCAGCGGTTAGCAAATCAAGCAATTAAAGAAGTTGGGGTTTACCAAGTCACTTTCGAAGGTGACCAATTATTGCCCGGTATGTACTACGTTTTCCTCATCACTCCCGAAAGAGTGATGTCCAAAAAAGTAGTGCGACTGCAATAAGATGAGGTGAGCCTTTTTTCAAGCTAAATGTTAAGATGTAAGGTGTTGGAAAATGCTTTGCATTTTTTAATGTCTTCGCCAAATGGATGATGGATGATGAGTGATATCAATGTATAGCAAATTGGAAATATCTATTTTACAAAGTACTAGAGTATCAGATTGAATACTGATATTAAAAAGAGGTCAGAAGTCAAATTTATTCGATATAAATATTTGAATATCAACAACTTAATTTTAATTCATCTGACTTCTGACAGTCTAGAAAACCCGCCCGCCCGAGCAGTGTGTCAGGCAGGTAGGCGGTCTGACATCTAATCTTTTTATCAGTTTTTTATCTGAAGCTCTAACAAAAACCATAGTTTATCACTCATCAACTATCCCGTGCGGGCAAGCTATTCATTATAGTTGGCAACCACATTAATTTTTTGGGTGGTGGTTAAAAACCAAAAAATAAAGCCCTTCTAGCCTACACGACTAGAAGGGCTTTTAAGCAAAGTGACCAACTATTTCTTCTTCCAATTTTAATCCGCTACTGGCGTCGCTTCTAACAACTGAAAAAACTGGTCGAGCTTTGGCGTAATGATAATTTCTGTTCTTCGGTTGGCACTACGTCCTTCATGAGTAGTATTCAACTCTTTAGGCATATACTCCGAACGTCCCGCCGCCGTCAACCGTTCGGGGGCTACGAAGTATTCGTTTTGTAAGACTCTCACTACGGAAGTAGCCCGCTTAACGCTCAAGTCCCAATTGTCTTCCACACAGCCGCTAGACATAGGCACATCGTCCGTGTGGCCTTCGACCAAAATATTTAATTCTTCGTGGTCGTTGACAACGGTAGCAATTTTACCAATCACCTCTTCGGCCCGTTGCGTAATTGTAGAACTACCCGATTCGTATAATAACTTATCGGCAATGGAGACATACACTACCCCACCCTTAACTTCTACCTGCACATCTTCGTCGTTGATGTCTGCCAGAGACCGCTTGATATTCATCACCAAGGCTAAATTCAAAGAGTCTTTTGACTGAATTTTAGAATTTAGATTCTCAATGTAGTCGTACTGCTTAGAAATATTTTCTAGCGATTTGTTGATACTTTCCGCCCCTTCTTTACCAATAATGGACAAATCTTCCATGCGCCCCAAAAGGCTAGTGTTGGTAGCTTGAAGATTACCAATTTGCGCTTCGTACTGCTCTACTTGCCCGTCCCGATTGACTAGCTGCGTTTTGAGCGTCGCAATTTCTTTTTGGTAATAAGCGTACGTTCCGTAAACGCCCGCAATTAATAGTATCGTTGCACCGATAATAACGCCAACAATCTTATTCATAATTAGTGGTTTTGTTTGAAAAAAGCACATTAGGAACACTGCAAAAATGTCTCCTAAATACATGTTGTTCTGACACGACTATAATGGCCAAGTCACCATCCATGTTGCCCTAGTGGCTAATAATTGTGGTGAATTGGGCAATCGCCGCAAGTGAAAAAGAGGTTGGCGGTTGTTAATTTAATGCTGGTTATTGGACAATTTTCGACAATAATCACTTATTTTAACCAACGGTAACCGATTTAATTGCTTGCCGCCCTACTTTTGTATTCTCCTCCCCCTTCGCAGCAACACTTTTATCACCTCATATCAACTTGATTATGCTGTCCCCAAATGTATTTCTACGTTTTTTCGCCTTGTTGTCTTTTTTAATATGTGTCAATTGCAAAGATGACCGTTCGGTAGATACAGAAATGGAAGAAATGAATAACAACGGCATTGCTTTAAGCACCGACATGATGGGCTTGGGCAATTTTTTTGGCAACGTTTTTAGCGAAACGGTGCTGATTCACGTGCAAAGTGGTCCTAAGACTGAACTCCAAACCCCCGACTTCCGAACGCTATTGGGCACCATCGACGAAGACAATGACTACTTCATTTTTAATTTGCACCAAAGTCAAACGTTAGACGCCACTCAACTCGACCACCCCTTATCGGATGCTCAAATTACGGCCATCAACCAACAATCCATTGACTACCTATCGGAAACGATTGACTATTTCAGTGCTCAAAACAAAACGGTCTATGTGTTTGGAACGGGGTTCGGAGGTTATCTTGTACAAGCCTATTTATTACAGAAAGGACAAGACCAAGCCGACGGTTTTTTGATTTTAGGCAGTCGTTTGGATATGCCCGAATTGGTGGCCAATTCTTTTAGGGAAGGGAACGACGGCGGTTTTATCAACGGTGTGACGCCCTTTACAGGTTCGCCTAGTACGTTGACGACGTTGCAAACGAATTTGAACAAACTTTTTGGGCAATTGGCTACTGTTACTTTCACTAGAGAATTATCCAAATACGACGATTTGACTCTGTTGACCTACGGCTACGGAACTAGAGATGCGGCCTTTGGTCGGCTGACGCAGAACGAACGGGCGTTATTGATTACTCGGCAGGCAAAGGTGTTGGAGTTTGAGGGGACGCACGAAGAAACAGTCTTGGGGTTGTTGGAGGAGGGGTTTTCAGTGGCTTTTTCGGAAGAAGAATAGGTACTTAGCTTCTCTTCTATTGTTGTCACAACTTATTCTTTATTTTTTGGTAACTGCTTAGCACTCCTTTTACCATAAAGTCCATACAGCCCATAGAGTCCATAAAGTTTTTTTCGAGCAGTAGCATTGACTATTTCGTACTGTTTTGGCATTTTCAATATAGAGTGGTAAGTAGTTACATTTTTTGTAACAAGGATTTTAAGGAACTCGGAATTGGACGTTAACTCCTTTCTTTGGATTTTTGCTTGTTTCCATTGTTCTTGTTTGGACAACGGATACTTTGCTTGATATTGACTTGGACAACAGATTTAGACGTTGACTTTACCCTTTGGATTTTTGCTGCTACTGCCACTGCTACTGCTACACCCCCAACACCTCCCGTATCGCCCGATAATACGTCGCACTCGACCGTATATTCGTCCCCTTCCCGTCTCTTAACGTAAGAATAAAGCGATTTTTAAAAAAGCGTTTGGCTTCTAGGATAAGGCGCTGATTAATGATGGTAGCACGATGGACTCTCACGAATTGGTCAGACAGTTTGTCGGACAATTGATTGAGGGATAAATCGGATAAATATTTTTCTCCGCCAAGTGTGTGAATAGTTACGTATTTATCTTCGGCTTGTAAATGCGTGATTTCTTCGAAGCGCAATAAGATGATGCGGTCGCCTTTTTTGACTGTTAGCGCAAAAGGAGCTTTCTCGGGTTGAAGTTGTTCGAATAACTGTCGAAGCTGTTGAAAATTGGGTGCCGACTGTTGCCACGTGGTGGACTTTACTTTTAACATGGTTTGGGCAAACCGGTCTTCCGAAATGGGCTTTACTAAATAATCCAATGAGTGCACGTCAAAGGCTCGAACGGCGTATTGCAGGAAAGCCGTCGTGAATACAATTTTTGGTGTATGGGTCAATTGGGACAACACTTCAAAACCGTTAAAATCGGGCATTTGGATGTCCAAAAATACTAAATCGGGGCGAAGCGTATTTATTTTTTCCACTGCCATTGTACCGTTTTGTGCTTCTCCAATGATGGTAATATCATTGGCATATTTTTCCAATAAATGCCCCATTCTTAGGCGGGCCGCCGCTTCATCGTCAATCAGTAATGTCCGTTGCATGGTTAGTTCTAGTTGTGGGTAACGGTTCTCAGATTATCTGAGAAAAATGGTTCTATGACGAAAATTATCCCCAAAGAAATTCGGGATTTCGTTGTACTCAACATTCATCACCAATCACTCATCATTCATTGTGGTTGAGAACCACATTCCAGCGTAATACGAATGTGCTTATTGGGTCGATTGATAAACGCGAACGTATGACGATTGGGAAAAAGCAATTGCAATTTTTTCGACACGCTATCTAAACCATGACCAGGAATAAAATCGTCTTTAAAATCGGCCCCACTATCCGCCACTTTAATGGTTAATAATCCATTATTAATAGTAACCAATACCAATAGTTGAACAGAAGTAGAGGCGCTTCGATACCCGTGTTTTATCGCATTTTCGACCAAAGGCTGCAGCAAAAATCGGGGAACTAATTGTTTTTCGGCGCTTTCGTCCACTTGGATTTGAAAAGACAACTGGTCTTGAAAACGAATTTTTTCAATACTCAAATACGTCTGTACAATTCGAATTTCTTCCGCTAGTGAAACCAATAATTGCTCCTTCCGATTCGTACTGTATTTTAAAAAATCGGATAATTCAATCGCCATTTTTTGAGTTTTGTTCGCGTCCACTTTGGCCAACGCCGCAATGGTATTCAAGGAGTTGTAGAGAAAATGTGGATTGGTTTTGGCCGTCAAGGTTTCCAATTCGGCTTTCGTACGCAGTTCGTTCAGTTGGGTGATTTCTATTTCTTTTTGTAACAACGTTCGTTGGCGGGTATGATTTTTTCGGGCGTAGAACAATTGGGCGGTCAAAAAAGCGAAAAGTGTAGTGAAATTACCGATAGCCTCGTGACTTACCATCACTCGGCCAAGACCCCTTGGTACACCTCCCGAATCTATCTGTTGCCAAATACTTTGTGTACCTAGAATAGTAATGATTCCTACGAAAATAGCGTACAACAATAATGAAATTTGGTATTCCCCAAAGGCGTATTTGTCACGATATTTTTTTTCGTAAAAATGAAATAGTAAAAGGACGGCCAATCCTTGCAAAAACATTATGGCAAAAAGTGACAAAACACGTTCTGGTTGACTCCAGAGTATAAAGCCAGAAAAGAATAATTGAATCAATAAGGTAATCGAAAACACGATGAGCACCTTGCCATCCAACGAACAATTCGCAAATCGCTTCTTTCCCGAATCTACCAATGTGAATAAAAAGAAAAAAAGACCACAGGTCGCCACAAATTCGATGGTTCTAAAAAACATATTCATCAGCGTCTGCTGCCTGCCAATTGCGGGGGAAATATCTGGTCCTGGAACAAAAGAAGTAATCCGTAGTATTTTCTCTGCTTCGTGGAGCTGCTGTAATTCCTCCTTGGCGATATATTTTAAGTTTTTATGGTCAAAATAATTGAGTATGTTATCGTTCAACACAAATCCTAAAGAATCCGAAACAAGGCTTTTCTCCAAGGGTACTTTCCCGTAAAAAATAGGTAAGCTGTCCCGTTTTTTATGGTCTAAAAAGACCACTTGAAAATAGACCAAGCTATCATTTGTCCCTTCAACAAAAAATATATCGGAAGGGGCAACGTTATCAAGTTTTTTTTGAATAGTGTCCTTTGCGGTTAACGATGTGAAACTGCCAACGAT
>JBCCQK010000216.1:0-12704 GCA_039024375.1 Bacteroidota bacterium | reverse complement strand
CATCAAACAATCAGACTAATTTCAGTAGATAATTACGGATTTTTCAAATTAGCACAATAATATTTTTAAACATACTCTTAGTAAGTTTTATAAGAAAGCCCTTACCACTTTTATAGGTTTCCATAAACTCTCAGATTTTTCATTATCTTTGACCAAGGTACAGTAATGCTCTCCTTTAAAATTACTAATTGGATGCTCGCATTGATGCTGCTACACTTTTAATCTCCACGGCTGCTCACTTTTTTGAAAAAGTGATACGTTTTTTTGCAAAAATTCTCTCAATAGACTATCAGCGTTCACTGCTTAGGTTAGCGAACTAATTTAGTGAGTCCCAAAAAAGCCTTCACGGTATCCATCAGCCTAAGGAAACCTTTTTATCTTACTACTAATATTCTTTTGGTGACTTAAAAATATAAATGAGAAAACTTTAAAAAATGGAGTCAACCACCATTGATAGTTTATGGATTTTGCTCTGCGCCTGCCTAGTTTGTTTAATGCAAGGTGGATTTCTTTGTTTAGAAACAGGATTGACCCGCAATAAAAATAACATCAATGTCGCCATTAAAAATTTAGCGGATTTAGGCGTTTCCGTCCTCATTTTCTGGCTATTTGGATTTGCTTTAATGTTTGGAACTTCCTATCATGGATGGATTGGTACCTCCGATTTTGCGCTGGATTTGAACACGACGGACTAATCGCTCACGGTTTTTTTAATTTATCAGGCGGTTTTTTGTGGTACGGCAGTTACTATTTTGTCGGGTTCCATTGCGGAACGAATGGATTTTACAGGTTTCGTATTGATAGCTGTCTTTGTAGCTGGATTGATTTACCCTGTTTATGGCCACTGGGCGTGGAACGGCCTCAACCTCAACGAAGGAATTGGCTTCCTCGGCAAAATGGGCTTTGTGGATTTTGCGGGCTCAACGGTAGTTCATAGCTTAGGCGGTTGGGCGGCGCTAGCCATTTTGCTTATCATTGGTCCTAGAACGGGGCGTTTTCCCCAAGATGCTGCTCATAAAGACATTAGTGGTAGCAATATTCCGTTAGCTGCTTTGGGAACTATTTTTCTTTGGATTGGCTGGTTTGGCTTTAACGGCGGCAGTACTTTGACGCTCAACGAACAAGTGCCGGGCATTATTGGCAATACCTTTATCGCTGGGGCAACGGGTTTATTAACTGCCTTGGGCGTCAGTTGGTATCAAACTAAAATTGCTAAAGTCGATTACGCCATTAATGGAGTCATTGCAGGATTAGTTGCTATTACGGCGAGCGTACACGCAGTAAGTACCGCTTCGGCGGCCATCATTGGTGTAGTTGGAGCGATAGTAATGTTATTGGCGGAAGCGTGGCTGATTCGACAAAAAATTGATGATGCCGTAGGGGCTATTCCAGCGCATTTGGCTGCTGGTATTTGGGGTACTTTGGCGGTGGCTCTATTCGGTCATCCCGAAATTTTAGGAACGGGTCTATCTATGATGGAACAGTTGTTGGTGCAATTGGCAGGCATCCTTATCTGTGGACTTTGGACCTTCGGTCTAACCTATCTGATTTTTTATTTCCTCGATAAATATTATCCGCTTAGGGTATCCTTGGAAGATGAAAAAGTGGGATTGAATATTTCGGAACACGGCGCTACCACCGAATTATTAGATTTGTTTACGGTCATGAATCAACAGTCCGTTACGGGGGATTTGAGCCTGCGGGTACCCGTTGAACCTTTTACGCAAGTGGGGCAAATAGCCGAAAAATACAACCAAGTTTTAGGTACTTTAGAATCGTCCGATAAGCAACTTAAGACGTCCATGGACCAATTGGTTTCGACCCAAGGGGAATTGATAGAAGCGGAGAAAATGGCCGCTTTGGGGCAATTAATTTCTGGTATAGCGCACGAAATTAATACACCTTTGGGGACTATTCGTGCCGCTATTGGTAATATTGCCAAATCTTATGATACTTCCATCAAGGCATTACCCCAAGTTTTGAATGGTTTAACCAAGGAAGAAGAAACATTATTCTACCAACTGATTAAACAGTCAGAAGAGAATAATTTATTTTTAAGTTCCAAAGAAGAACGAAAAAATAGGCGACGGCTTCGTAAACAGTTGGAGGAATTAGGCGTTTTGCAAGCCGCTAGTTTTGCAGATATGTTGACGGATATTGGTATTTTTCAATCTGCAGAGGCTTATTTGTCACTTTTCAAACACCAAAACGCCGAGAAGATTGTGGAAGTGGCCTATCGACTGGCTCGTATTCAACGTAACAAAGATAATATTCAATTGTCCATAGAACGAGCCTCCAAAATTGTTTTTGCGCTCAAACACTACGCCCGACAATCCCACAGTCAAGAAATGGAGGAAACGGATATTTCCCAATCCATTGATACGGTGCTGACCTTGTACCAGAATCAATTAAAACAAGGCGTGGAGGTAAAGAAGAATTTTCAACCTATTCCAAAAGTTAATTGTTATCCCGACGAATTGATGCAAGTTTGGACCAATTTAATCCACAATGCGATTCAAGCCATGAAAAATATGGGTAAATTGGAAATTTCTTTGTCGCAGCAGGCAGATAAAGTGGCCATTCAAATCACGGACAATGGTCCGGGCATTCCAACGGCCATTAAAGACAGTATTTTCAATCCTTTCTTTACCACTAAGCCCGTGGGGCAAGGAACGGGTTTAGGCTTGAGTATTGTCAATAAAATTATTAAAAGGCATAAAGGAGACATATCAGTGGAAAGTGAAGTGGGTAGGACGACTTTTTCGGTTTTACTGCCTATCTCTACTTTGACTGGTTGATTTATCATTAATTATTAGTAGCAATGGTACCAATAATCAATAATTAATCAATATTTACTCCAAAGCAGTATGGTGCCTTAGGTAAACAACAGTTGACTCCAAAAATAAAAATATGAAAAGAAAAGCTATTTTGTGTGTGGATGACGAAAAACCCATCCTAGAAAGCCTAAAAGAACAGATTACTAATAATTTGGATAGCCAGTATTTGGTAGAAATTGCCGAGAGTAGCGACGAAGCGTGGGAGGTCATCGAAGAACTGGTGGAAGACGGAATTGGTATTTTAATTATTGTGTCGGATTGGTTGATGCCCGGTATGAAAGGGGATGAATTCCTGATTAAAGTACACGAGCAATATCCGCAAATTTACACTGTCTTATTAACGGGGCAAGCGGACGAAAAAGCAGTGCTAAATGCTAAAGAAAATGCCAATCTTTTTAAATACCTCACAAAACCTTGGAAAGAAGAACAATTGATTGATATCATTAAAACGGCCTACGATGAAACCAGTAATACTATGCGTGGATGATGAAAAGTTCGTCTTAGAGAGCTTGAAAGAGCAGTTGTACGTCAATTTGGAGGGTAGTTTTACGATTGAAACGGCGGAAAGTGGACGAGATGCCATAGAGATTCTAGAGGAACTTAATGAGGAAAACCAGGAGGTAGGCGTTATCATTGCCGATTACATCATGCCCGGCATGAAAGGAGACGAATTATTGGTCACGATTCATGAAAAATCACCCAATACTATAAAAATATTACTGACGGGGCAAGCTGATTTGAGAGCGGTTGGAGATGCTGTTAACAAGGCCAATTTGTATCGTTATATTACCAAACCTTGGGATGCTAATGATTTGGCACTCACCGTGAAAGAGGCGCTAATTAGTTTCGCCCAGAACCAGCAACTCGCTCAACAGAACGAACAATTAGTGCTAGGCAACAAAAGACTAGCCAACCTGAATGCGGCCTACGAGCGGTTCATACCTAGAGAATTTTTGAACCTGCTAGGACAACAGAGCATTACATCGGTTCAATTGGGCGACTACAAATGCTACGATATGTCTATTTTGTTTGCCGATATTCGCTCTTTTACGGAGTTGTCCGAACAAATGACGAACCAAGAAAACTTTAATTTCATCAATGGCTATTTAAAAAGATTGAGTCCCATTATCCGCCAATACAATGGTTTTATTGACAAATACTTAGGGGACGGCATTATGGCGCTATTTCCAAATAATGTGACCGATGCGATTCAGGCGGGCATTGCCATGCAAAAACAGTTAGAACAGTATAACCTAGAACGCCTACAAAAAGGCCGTCCCCCAATTAAGGTGGGCATCGGCGTTCATTATGGAAGCGTAATGTTTGGGACGGTGGGCGAACAAGAACGAATGGAAAGTACCGTTATTTCGGATGCAGTTAATGTAGCCGCAAGATTGGAGTACTTATCCAAAAAATACAACGCCAATCTCATCATTAGTCAGACCACCTACGAGCAATTAAATCACCCCGAACAATTTACTTACCGCCATTTACATCGAGTCCAATTAAAAGGAAAATCTCAACCCATCATGGCGCTGGAAGTCCTCGATGCGGACCCACCGAACATTCGAACTCAAAAATTGGCTTTACTAGATAAATATTAGGAAGCTCGTAACCTTTTTTATAACAAACAATTTGAGCCCGCACTGAAGTGTTTTCGGGATGTACTGAAAAGTAATCCTGCCGATGCAGTTATCGAAATTTTCTTAGAAGAACTGGAAGCCATTATTTTCGAAGATAAACCTTTTTCTAATACATACTTTGATTTTTGGGAGTAGGCTGCCTTACGAATAGCCACCCATTCTAAGTCATATTCTTCCACGTAGGTATTCAGCAAAATCAAAAGTAACTTAGTTAGGTACTTATCGACTTTTTTTTATCCTAAAGATACTGAATTTGTCCATCTTTTGCTCACGGACATTTCAAATCTTCTAAATGGCCATTTGCACTTCTTTAAACCCTTTATCCAACAAATCCAACGCCATCGCTACCTCATCTTCGTTGACCGTCAGCGGTGGTGCAATTCGAATCACATTTCCGTAAAGGCCTCCTTTCCCAATGATTAGTCCCAATCTTTTGGTTACTTCGAACAGGTGCTTGGTCGCTTCGAGGGCGGGTTCCTTTGTTTTTCGGTTTTTGACTAACTCAATTCCTTGCATTAGCCCCCGACCTCGAACGTCCCCGATGACAGGATATTTCTTTTTTAGTTCGTCTAAGCCCGCCCTCAATAGTCGGCCCAGTTGCCCCGTTCTTTCGGGCGTTGCTTCCTTTTCAATAATGTCCATAGTGGACAAGGAAGCAGCACATGCGACGGGGTTACCACCAAAAGTACTGAGGGTTAGTTGCGCTTTGAGCATACTTTCGGCTATTTCGGGTCGAGTAATGGTGTTACCAAGTGGGAGTCCGTTGGCGATACCCTTGGCCATCGTCATCACGTCGGGTTCGGCTTCCGAATGTTCGATGCCAAACCAATGGTCACCCGTTCGGCCGAAAGCCGTTTGCACCTCATCGACAATGAACAAACCGCCGTAGTGCTTGGCAATGTCGGAAGCTACTTTCAAATACTTGGGTGGGGCGGGAATAAAGCCACCGACACCTTGAATGGGTTCGGCAATGAACGCCGCAATTTTTCCCGAAGTAGTCGTTTTGATAACCTCTTCTAGGTCATTGGCACAAGCTGCGCCACAACTAGACGGTCTCATCTTCAACGGACAGCGGTAGCAATAGGGATTCATGGCGTGCTTAATTCCAGCAATTGCCATTCCGCTAGTTCGCCACGTGCCGACCCCCGTCAAAGACATTCCCATAGCCGACCGCCCGTGATAGCCGTGTCGCAATGCAATAACTTCTTGATTGCCCGTATGCGTTTGGGCTAAAAAAACGGCCGTTTCGTTGGCACCCGTCCCCGACGTGCTGAAAAAAGAAACCTGCAACTCGTCGGGCGTAATTTTTGCCATTTTTTCCGCCAAATTAACGTGTGCTTCGTTGGGGTAAAGTGTCGAAGAATGTATCATTTTGCCCGCCTGCTGCTGAATAGCATCCGTTACTTCGGGGCGGTTATGACCGACGCTAGTCGTTAAGATACCTCCGAAAAAATCCAAATATCTTTTTCCTTCTGTATCCCACAAAAAGGCGCCTTCGCCGTGGTCAAAGGGTAGAGGTTCGGTGTAATAAAGAATGTGATTTGGAAAAAGGTATTTTTTCTGCTTATCGAGAATATCGGCTTTTTTGTTTTGAACGGAGGTTGGCATAGTTGGAACGTTTTGATGATTGGAACTTAAATTTTGTAGAATCTATTCAGAACCGAGAGCAGGGAGTAGAGAAGAGAGATGTATGGCGTTTACAAGTGGGAAAAGAAATTTTGTCGATTTTCCCATAATACAAGTCTCTATTCTCTCAATCCCGAATTGCGGGATGGTCTCTATTCTCTATTTTGAACAGTTGCCTTTAATTTACTCAAAAACGAATAACTTCGTTACTAATCCGATAACTTTCCAATGAAAGAAGTTTGTTTTTAGATTAAAATTGACTTCTTTTTGAAAAATGGGGAAACTGATTTCCATTTTTGCAGAAAAAACTTTTACCTTGTTTCAGAGGCATTCAACCTCTCCTAAAGGTCAATATTTTAAGTTTCCAAACTTGAAATCAGTATCACGGCCGTCTCTTGACGGCTTTCGATACAATTTGTATGATTTTATACCTGTTTAACGTGATGGCTGTGGTATTCTACTAACATCTATTGATATTTGACAAAACCTATGGCCAACGCAGCACAACTCAGAGGATTATATTACCCTCTAGACTAAAAACTTTATAATGAAACTTATTCGATTTGGTAAGAAAGGAAAAGAACGACCGGGCGTAGAAATAGATAACATCCGATACGATTGTTCGGCGTATTTTGAAGATTGGAACCGAGTTTTTTTTCAGAATGGTGGCTTGAAGAAACTGAAGCAGGTTGTCAAAAAAGAAAGCGCTAACCTACCCATTATCTCTAAAAAAAAGCGTTTGGGAAGCCCTATTGCCCGACCCAATATGATTATGTGTGTAGGCTTGAATTACTCCGACCACGCTGCCGAATCGGGCATGGAAATTCCCGAAGAACCCGTGTTGTTTATGAAAGCAACCAATACGATAGCAGGACCTAACGACCGAGTGATTTTGCCAAAAGGGAGCAAAAAAGTAGATTGGGAAATCGAATTAGGAATTGTGATGAAAAAAGACGCAAGCTACTTGAAAGATGTTAAATCTGCCGAGCAGTACATCGCAGGATATACCATTGTACACGACGTTTCTGAGCGCTACTTTCAGTTAGAACGGTCGGGGCAGTGGGTGAAAGGAAAATCTTGCCCGGGCTTTACCCCAACTGGGCCTTATTTAGTACAGCGGAAAGACGTTGAAAACGTTCTCCAGCTAAAAATGCACTTGTCGGTAAATGGCATTACTCGCCAAAAAGGCAGTACGAAATACATGATTTTTAAACCCAATTATATTGTGTGGTACTTGTCCCAATTTATGCAATTGGAAGCGGGCGATTTGATTTCTACGGGAACGCCGCCGGGCGTGGGACTGGGAATGAAGCCGCCGCTTTACTTGAAAGATAAGGATATCGTAGAATTGAGTATCGAAGGATTGGGGACGCAAAAGCATCGCTTTGTTAGTCCTAAGTAGGCGGTGCTTTGACAGCACCGCCTTCTTTCAATAGAAAAGAAAGAGATGCTAGTAAAGCATCGCTTTCTACTACGGTAGGCGGTTTAGCAAATGCAACTAGTCCTTTATCAACATTATAACAAATATCTTTAATGTCTCTTGGCTTTTTATCATTAGGCGGGCCAGTAAATCCATTTTTGAATTCACGATAATAACTTTCCCCTACTCTATGGCTATGGCTATTTCTACTCTTTCTTTTAATCGTAGTAAGCTTCCCATTATTCTAATTTTAAATGCTAAAATTATGATAATTTTTTGAAGACTTACTTCTTCCTTCTCTAATGTAGAAACTCCTTTTCACTTTTAAGTAGTATCTTCCCTAAATTCCATTACATTTTCAATGTATTCGCTGGATTCAATTCCGCAATCCGCAAAGCGTGCAGCGCCGTAATCAGAAAAGTAAATATGCCAATTGACAACAAAATTCCGATAAACAACAGTGGACTGACCGACGTGTGGAAAGCAAAATCCTGTAACCAAGTGTCGGCAAAATACCAAGCTATGAAAAAGGCAGGAATGGCCGAAATACCAACTAATCCCAAGAATTTAGTGGCAATCAGGGAAATAACGTGCCAAGAACTAGCGCCCAACACCCTTCGAATACCAATTTCTTTTGTCCGCTGTTGGGTCGTGTAAGCCACCAAACCGAATAGACCAATGAAAGTAATCAACACCGTTAACACCGAGAAAAGGAGAAAGATACGTTGACGAATCTCCTCAATTTCGTAGTTTGCTGCTAGTAGGCCATCTAAAAATTGATAATCGAAGGGCGTATTAGGAAAAACCGTTCGCCATGTTTCTTCCAATTGGGTCATACTTTTTGAGTCCACTCGGTCCACTTTTACCGTAATACTTGGATTATTACGTGCTAGTAAGAACATCTGCGGCCCGATGGGATTATGCAACGAGTTTTGGTGAAAATCGCTCACAACGCCGATGATGCGTTTAAAATTGGGATTGTTTTTATCGCCGTAGCGGACTTTTTCACCAATCGGGTTTTCCAATCCAAAACTTTTGACTAAGGCTTCGTTGACGATAAGATGGTCGATGGTGTCGGCGGGAAAATCGGTAGAAAAATTTCTTCCCGCTACCAATGGGATGTCCATCGTTTCCAAAAAATCGTAGTCGATGTCCCCAAAATAGACAAATTGGGACGCTCGGCTTTCCCCATTATCGGCACTCAACGGGCGGCGTCCCATCCCCATGCCTGGCAGAAAACTGGCCGTTCCCACCTGTTTTACCATTGGATTCTGGCGGAAAGCAGTTTTAAGTGCTCCCGTTTTTTGCCTTTGCGCTGCGTCATTCAGCGTGAGTTGGATAATTTGATTCCGATTAAACCCAAGTGATTTATCACTCAAATATTGTAGCTGTTGATAAACAATCCCTGTACTTGCCAAGACGATAAATACGATGGCAAACTGTACCGCAATTAAGACATTGCTCAATGACCAACCTTTGGTACGTTCTTTTTTCAATACCGTAGAAGGAGCAAAATTAGATAGGAAAAAAGCGGGATAACTTCCCCCTAAAATACCCACGATAAAGAAGATGGCAACGATGCCCAATAGGATATTGGGTTGTAGTAATTGCCTAGCAGATAATTCTAAATCTAATAGACCATTCAATGGAGATAGTGCCAACCGAACCATCAATAATCCAAGGACAATGGCAATCGAACTAATCGTCAACGATTCCGCTAAAAATTGTCGAATTAACTGTGCCCGAGTGGACCCCATTACTTTTCGAATGCCAATTTCCAAAGCTCGTTTACTACCTTTTGCCGTTACTAGATTTACGTAGCTAATGATGGCGATGAACAGTATTAATAGGCCAATGATGCTAAAACTGTAGATGTAGGTGTAGCCCCCCGTTTCTGCTAAATGAATGTCCCGAAGGGGAACCAATTGATGCACCGCCCACTTCATGACGGGTTCTTGTTCGGGGTCGATATATTTGGTGTAAATAGAAGCCGTTTTTTTCGCTAATGCGTCGGCTTCCACGTTTGGGTTTAACAAAACGTAGGTGTAGAAATTGAAGTGGCCAATTTCATATTCTGCGAGTCTAGGGTCGGTCTTAGCAGACAGAAAGGCTTCGGCAGGGATGTGGCTATTATTTGGAAAATCTTCGTAAACACCACTCACCACTAATTCGTAGTCGGGGTTAATATTCGGTGAAATGTGATTTAGTTCAGTACGAATAATGGTTCCAACAACGTCTATTTTTCCAAAAATCTGTCGAGCTGTGCTAGTCGATAGGATTAATTTGTTGGGGGCATTTAAGGCCGTCGTAGGGTCACCGTGAATGAATTGGAAAGAAAAAATATCCAACAAACTTTCATCTGCTACCATCAACGCTTCTAATTCTACGGTTTCGCTTTCGGTTTGTAACTCAATAGACTCATTGCGAAAAAATTGATAGAATCGAACAAAAGATTCGACTTCAGGAAAATCCTGCTGCAAATAGGGACCCAACGGAGCGGACGTGCGTTCCCAATCGACGGCAATCTCTTTTTCGTGGGTCTGTATCGCCATCGTTTCAATGCGATAAATGCGGTCACTTTTTTGGTGAAACTGGTCAAAATTAAGTTCAAAATCTAGATATAATAAAATGATAAGGGAAGCCGCCACGCCTAACGAGAGACAGGTTAAGTTAAGTACAGTATAGGTAGCTTGGCGAAATAGGTTTCGCCAAGCTATTTTTAGATAATTTTTTAGCATGGGTGTGCTTTTTAGTGATGGCGAAAAAATTACAGGATAACAACCAAAGTTTCGAACAGGATTACAAGATTTTGAATTATCAAATGAGTAAATCCTGTTAATCTTGAAATCCTGTCAAAAATAATCTTGTCCTATTTAGTACTCAACTGATAAGCCGTAATTCGATGCTCATCGAAATTGGCGACGAATACTCGATTAGTAGAAGATTGGAAAATCACATCCGCCGCATTGATACCCTCAGAACGAGTGTCTAACAATTTCGTTTTTTCGCCCGACAGGCTAACAAAATGAACTTGACCACCCCAAGTCGCCACCAAATATCCCTTTTGGGGAATGAGGTCAATGCCGTCCGTTTGTGGAATTTTGTCAGCAATCGAATCGGTACGTTGAGTGACTAAATCAAAGCTATTCAATGTTTGGGGTGTCCATTGGGCAATCAACAGCCGATTGTCGTCCACCAACAAGCCATTGGGTGTTTTTATATTCGACTGTAAAATGTCCACTTTATCGTTCTTAACCATAAAGATTTGGTCACCGCCCGTATCGGAAACATAAAGCGTTCCTGCGTCGTCAATCGTTATATCGTTCAACGCTTTGGCACCTTCTAGGTTATAGGTTTTTATAATTTTACGACTACTGAGGTCGATGACTAGGACTTTGTCAATATCCGTAGTGTAAAGCAAGCCATTTCGTAGGCAAAGTCCCGTTGGCGCATCCATACCCGTCACCCAATTGGCATCAATAATTTGTCCATCCAACCCCACTTTTCCAATCGACCCATTTCCATCCTTGGCCATAAAGTGGCCGTTAATGTTTGCGGTGTAAATAGCGTCCGTTTTAGGGTCGTACAATAAGGACTCGACAGTTTTCAAAAGGGTGTCGGTTTCCCACAATTTGGTCAGCGTCCGTTTGCTTTTTTCTGGTGGAGTAGTCGCTGCGGCAACGGAGGTGTTAGTGGTTGCTGTTTTTGGTTGACAGGCGAACAAAATAAATAGTAGGGAGGCTAAATAGGTCCATTTTCTCCAATTCATTAGGAATAGATTTTTATAAAAGACGAAACAGTTCAATGACTGTGCGCCAAGAATCGAGTGATGAAAATGGGTAAAGAAAGCGGAAATAATAGTGAAAATGGTTCAAAAAAGCATCCTTGACGTACCAAAATGGAATTTGGAACCAAAGAAAATGTAAAATTTAATCCCGATAAAAAATCGGGACAAAACCTAAAAGTATTGAAAATCAGTAATCTACACTTCAAAATGGCACAGGTTAATCTTGAAGCTTCACTAATTACTTTTGAAAGACGCTGGAGTTTGTCCCATTTGTTTTTTGAAAGTAGTGTAGAAAGAGGTTTTAGAATTGAAGCCTACTTCGTAGCCAATCGCTTCGATGGTTAGAGGGCTGTCGGAAGTTAAAAGCTGTTTGGCCGCCTCAATTCGGTACTCGCTGATAAATTGCGCATAACTTTTGCCCAAATTATCGTTTAATAACTGCGATAGGCGATTTTCACTAATTTTTAAGCGTTGTGCCAATACTTCTAGCTTGAGCAGAGGATTTTCAAAAAGCCGTTCTTCTTCCATTAAGTGTTTCAATTCGCCGAGCAGTTGTGTAGCTTCCGTATCGTCGATTTTTTTATTGGCGTATTTTTCGACCGAGAAAAACAGCGCACGAACTTGTTTTTGGTAAAAGAGCCCAAGAATAACCAAGACGTAAAATATAAACGACGTAAAAACAGGACCGACAACATAACTCGTGTAAAGAGAAACAACAAAGCCTCCACAAATCAATAAAGTGGTTGTAAATGCAACAATCACTGCCCATTCTCGGTGAGAGAGTTCTTGTTGGTCTAACCATTTTTTTTTGACAATAGGAATCAATCTAAAAGAAATAACCACTAAATACAACGTCAACTGTGAATGAATATAGTAACGGAGGACTTGGTCCCACATTTGGTAATTGTCTCGATATCGGTAAAGGAGTCCAAAAATTAGGATGAACAAAAAGCTACCGAACAATTGTAGCTGTTCCCAACGAGTCATTTGTTCTCGTTCTTTCACCTGCAATTTGACGTAGGCTAGAAGCGTTGGGCCAATGAGAAAACTGGCGGAAAGTCCCAACTGAATCCAATCGGGGGATAAGTTTTTTTTGAAAAAATAGATACAAGAGACCCCTACTCTGAAGCAAAACCACAGCAAGAGAAAGGCGAGCAAATATTGACTCGTTTTTTTCGGTCGAACTCCTACAAATAGGTAGCCGCACAACAAAATTGCATTGAACACGCCAACGGCACTAAAAAAAAATAGGAATTGGTGTTGCAGCATTTTCGGGTAATTCTGAAAGCTAATGGTTCAAGTCATAAGTAATGGATAGTTTAATCGAGTGTATTTTTTCGTTAGACAAGGCATTTTTTTTGAGAATAGCCGTAGCTCTTTGAGAAAAAAAT
>JBCCQK010000215.1:0-12734 GCA_039024375.1 Bacteroidota bacterium | reverse complement strand
TCCTTTAGTAATTTCGTTCCACAACTTCGTGTGCTGCAACGACTAACTTAAATAACCTTAACGGGCACCCCATTCACCGCCGCATTCCCCGTCAATTCGTCAATGAATAATTCATCCGTCAAATCATTAGCACTCACTCCAGGGTGCGCCTGTGCCACTTCCATTTGAATATTTTCCCGTTGATGTCCCCAACCGTGCGGAATACTCACGACGCCCTGCATGATTTCGTCGCTAATTTCTACGGGTAAACTGACTTTTCCGACTCTGGAAACCACCTCTACGTTTTGCCCCTCTTTGATATTGCGACTATCCGCATCTTCGGGATGAATCAAAAGTGTACAGCGAACGGGGCCTTTGACCAATCTGTGGCTATTGTGCATCCACGAGTTGTTACTGCGCAAGTGCCGACGACCAATTAGGGTCAATTTTCCGTTCGAATCAGGCGTTTTAGCGAGCCGTTCCAAATCCTTTTTGAAAATGTCTGGTACTAGATTAATTTGTTTATCTGGGGTGTGCAGTCGATTGGGAAAAACCGATTTTAGTGGCCCCAAATCCATACCGTGCGGATGTTCTCTCAACTTTTCGATAGACAATTGGTAGGCCCCTCTTTGCAAACCACCATCCAAAATCATCTGAGGTGTTAACTGGTATTGTGCCAACATTTTCATTCTCGACACCTCATCTTTTGGTAAATGCTCGGCGTTCATTCGCTTCGTTAATTCTTGGAAAATTTCGTAGTCGTAACGAGCATCGGGATGTTTTTCAAAAATCGGGTCCGAATACTTTGCGACATTTCGAATAGCCAGTTGGTTAAAAGCAATATCGTAATGGGGTACTTCTAGTCCCGTTGCGGGAGGAAGAATAATGTCAGCATGTCGAGAAGTTTCATTCAGATAAATATCAATACACACCATAAATTCTAGGGAAGCAAAGGCCTCGTCTAACTTCCCGCCGTTCGGAACAGACAAAACGGGATTGCCACAAGAAGTGACCATCGCCCGAATTTGTCCTTCGCCTTCTGTCAAAATCTCTTCGGCCATCGCTACCGAAGGAATTTCACCGTTGAATTCAGGTAGCCCACGAACTCTGGTCTTCCATCTACCCCACTCTCTTGGTTTACCCTTTGGCGGCCGAACGGGGTCAAAGGCGGGAGAAGTCAACATAAATCCACCTGGCCTATCAAAATTGCCCGTCAAAATATTTAAGCAGTGAATCAACCACTGACACAGGCTACCAAATTGTTGCGTAGAAACACCCATGCGGCCGTAGCAAACGGCAGCGCCCGCATTCATAAATTCTTGCGTCAATTGCGTAATGGTTTCGACGGGAATCCCCGTTCGTTGCGCTGCTACTTGGGGCGGATAAGCAGCAACAATATCCTTTAACTCGTTGATTTGCTGAACGTCAATGCACTCATTCAGGTGTTTGAAGTTCAAGGTCTCTTTTTCCAAAACCTGATGCACCATGGCGAGCAATAGCCACACATCCGTACCCGGTTTGATAAAGATGTGTTGACTAGCCTTTTCGGCCGTTTCCGTTCGGCGGGGGTCCACTACGACCACTTTTCCACCCCGCTTTTTGATTTCTCTAAGTCGTTTGCCAACATCGGGTGCGGTCATTAAACTTCCATTGGAAACGAGCGGGTTTCCACCCATTATCAACCAAAAGTCCGTTCGTTCGATGTCAGGCACAGGCGTTAGTTGCGGGTGACCAAACATGGTCAACGCTGCTAAATGGTGCGGTAATTGGTCAACCGAAGTGGCCGAAAAACGATTGGTCGTTTTTAGGGAACGGACAAAATTGGGCGAAAATAAAGTCGTACCTAAATTATGTACCGAAGGGTTCCCTTGATACACTCCGATGGCGTTGGCACCATATTTTTCTCGAATGGCCAGCAACTTTTCGGCCACTTCGTCAAAAGCGGCTTCCCAACTAATGGTTTCCCAACCATCAGCCGTTTTTTTGAGTGGCTGTTTCAATCGGTCGGGGTCTTCGTAAATATCCTTCAGACCATAGGCTTTTGGGCAAATATGCCCTCGACTGAAAGTATCTTCTTTATCGCCCTTGATGGACAACACCTTGTCACCTTCGATTTCAATAGCGACGCCGCACATGGCTTCGCATAAATGACAGGTTCGGAATTTTGTTGCTGTTGGCATATTCTTTCTGTTTTTCCTATTCTAATAATAATGTAACTCGACCTTCCAGAGTCGAAACTCATAGTAAGGTCGTCTCTTAGCAAAACAAGCTGGTCGGGAGACCAGCGGATAGAGATTTCAAGTCTGGAGACTTGAAATATCGAGTCGAAAACTCAATAACAACGCAACTCGACTCGCCAAAGTCGAAAACTCCGTGCTATCGTAACTCGACTCTCATGAGTCAAAATTCCCTATTCCAAAAACGCTTGATTTTAATACCAAATCGAAAGATAGCGGTTAATTAGAACAATGAAAAAGAATTTAGGATACAAATACTAAAATTAATTAAACAACCAATATTTCCCGACAAAGATGATGTTTATCAAAAAAATTCAAAACAAAATTCCTACTTTAGCATCGCAAACCACCAACTATTAGAATTAATGATTTTACTTTAACATCAAAATGCGACTTTTCCTTTTTTGTTGCTGTCTTTCCCTCACTTTTTCCAATTATTCTTGTAAAAAATATACGCCTACGAATTTACCTGCAGAGCAAATTCACTTTGGAGAAGGTGGTGGTTTTACGGGGGCGGTAATAGAGTTTTGTTTGTTGGAAAATGGTCAATTGATGCGTAAAAAGGATTTTTTAGCCAAATTTGCCCCTTTCAAAAAAGTAAAAAAGAAAGTCGCCAAAGAATGTTTTCAAATGGGTCACGAGATTCCTTTCGAAACAATGGAACTCAACAATCCGGGCGACCGCTACTACTTTATTCAATGGAAAACAGATGCAATAGACAAACGCATCACTTGGGGACGGCCCAATACGGATATCCCCAAATCGGTTGCCACCTTTTATCAGCAACTCAAGAGTTTAACGAAAATCGAAAAAAGTAAATAGGGTTTAGTGGTTCCAGTACTTCGAGTGCTGGAACCACTTTCCTTACGAAAAAATTCAGCAATAATTACCAATGATGAAAAATTTTATACTACTAATTTTAACCATCTTTCTAAGTTACACGCTCGACGCCCAAATTTCAAAACCGCTGAATCCACCTTCTGCGACGAAAGATACGAAAAGGGTAATGTTAAAGCCTATTAGGGGAGCTATCAAAGGCATTCCGAATGCTAGAACCAACGTCATTCGTTCCTTTGTCCCACCTACGCTACCGATGCTACAAAGAAATATGGGCCACAGCGGACTGAAAATTGTAGAACAGTCCGCAACGGGAAGACCCATTATGATAAAAGGGCGGCTACCAAAAGTGGCATCGGGCCGCTCTATGCTGAGCCAAGCCTACGACTATTTGGAAGCCATTAAAAGTCCGATTGAAATTCTAGAACCACAAGAAGAGTTTGAACTAATTCAACAATCGACGGACCATTTGGCACAAACGCATTTCAAACTGCAACAGACCTACAAGGGGATTCCCGTTTTTGGTGGACAAGTTTGGTTACACGAAAAAGACGGGGGTATTCATCTGTTTAATGGTAGAAACTATCGGACACCCAATTTAAAAAGCACTACGCCGACCATTACCGCTCAACAAGCACAAAACATTGCTAATGAATCGGTTAAGTCATATACAACATTCAGCAAGCCAACGGGCTTAGCTAAGAAACTGAGCGCTCCCGACCACGCGCCAGAGTTGGTTGTTTACCACGATGAAAAAACACGAAAAGCGCATTTGGCTTGGCATTTACGCTTTCATCCCAATCTAATCAACGAGTGGGAATACTTCGTTGATGCACACGATGGAACCATTTTAGAATCTTACAAAACGACTTGCCAATTGCATTATCACCACAAAGAAGCAGATGATGAAAAGGATATTGCACCTAAAAATGAAACGATTGTTACACCCTACAACGAAGCTAATCTGGCTAAAACTAACACCTTCGAACAGCCCCAAAATGGTCCCGCCACTGCCGTGGAAAGAGATTTGAATAATATGAATCGAACCCTACACTCTTACGAAGTAGGTGGTAATTTCTTCTTAATCAATGCGACGAAACCGATGTTCAATGCGGCGAGGTCTAACCTTCCAAGCGACCCCATTGGTGCCTTGTGGACCATTGACGGTCAAAATGGTTCGCCCACTACGGACGATTTTGAAGTGATTCACGTGGCTAATAGTACCAATAACTGGAATAACCCAACGGCTGTTTCAGCGCACCATAATGCGGGCGTTTCTTACGATTATTTTAGAAATACGTTTGGTCGTAATTCTATCAATGGTAGCGGCGGTACGGTGGTTTCCATCATCAACGTAGCCGACGAAGATGGGTCGGGACTCGACAACGCTTTTTGGTCGGGTTCGGCCATGTTCTACGGCAACGGCAATCAACAATTCGAACCGCTCGCCAAGGCCTTAGACGTAGCGGCCCATGAGATGACGCACGGGGTGATTCAGAATACCGCTAATCTTCGCTACCAAGGCGAATCGGGCGCCATGAACGAATCCTTTGCCGATATTTTTGCGGTCTTGATTGACCGAGACGATTACCAGTTGGGCGAAGATGTCGTCAATCGCAACTTTTTCCGCTCGGGCGCACTCCGAGATTTGGCGAATCCCAACAACGGCGGCACTCGACTGGGCGACCCAGGGTGGCAACCCGATAACGTGTCCCAGCAATTTCGGGGACAGGAAGACAACGGTGGCGTCCATATCAATAGCGGCATTACCAACCGAGCGTTTTTCTTGATTGCCAGTAGAATTGGTCGCCAGAAAGCCGAAAATATTTACTATAGAGCTTTAACCAACTACTTGGTCAATACCTCTCAATTTGTAGATTTACGGGCTTCTATTTTGCAATCGGCGACGGACTTCCACGGAGCCAACAGCAACGAAGTAGCCATCGTAGCCAATTCGTTCGACCAAGTAGGCATCTTTGGGTCCAATACTGGAGAAGGAGAAAATTCGGGCGGTGCCGAAGAGATAGAAGTGGAAACGAACCCCGGAAACGACTTCATCCTTTACACCAACGACAATAAAAGCAATCTATCCGTGGCGGACGGCCAAGGAGAAGTCATTGTTAGTCCGTTCACGAATACGGGCATATTGAGTCGGCCGAGTATTACTGACGACGGTTCGGCAATTGTCTTTGTGGCCGATGATAAAACGATTCACCTAATTACCATTGATTCGGACGGACAGGCTTTCGAAGAAGTGATTCAAGACCAACCGATTTGGCGAAATGTGGCGGTGTCGAGAGACGGTTTTCGAATTGCTGCTTTGGAAGATGAAATTAGTAATAAAATTGAAGTATTTGATTTCACCTTGGAGCGTTGGAAAACTTTCGAATTGTACAATCCCACGTTTACGGAAGGGATTTCGACGGGAGAAGTGCAGTTTGCCGACGTGATTGAGTTCGACTTTTCTAGCCAATTTGTTATGTACGACGCCAAAAATCAGATTAGAGGAAATTTTGGTGGCAGCGACATTGAATTTTGGGACATTGGATTTGTGCAGGTATATGATAACGAAATTGATAACTTCGAGCAGGACGTTAATAATAATATTTTTAAATTATTCAGCGGTTTAGCCGAGAATGTTAGCATTGGCAACCCCACTTTTTCCAAAAATTCGCCCAATATTATCGCCTTTGACTACATTGATTCCTTCGAAGACCGATTGGAGATGCGCGGTATGAACTTATCGACGAATGACCAAACGGTCATTTTTAGAAATGGGGTCTTGAGTGTTCCCAATTTTTCTCGTTTGGACGATAAAATTATTTTCAATGCTCGAACTACTCAAGGAAACAACGTAGTTGCCCAAATTGGTATTGGGTCGGATAAAATCACGGCGGCGGGGGACGCAAGTGTGTTAGTGGCTGACGTTAATCAAGGCGCTCAATTGGGCGTTTGGTTTTCGGACGGTGAGCGGACGTTGACTTCTACGAATGAACTATCACTGGCACTCAACAATTTGCAAGTTGCACCCAACCCGTTTGCCCAGCAGTTAACCGTATCTTTCAATGTAGAAGAACGGGAAGATTTACAAATTACTTTGCAAAATGCCTTAGGACAAGTGGCTTGGCGGCAGGTTGTTTCTGCTCAAAATGGTGATAATAATTTTGTTATCCCGACGGCAACTTTAGCTAATGGAACTTACATTTTGAGTTTGACTTCAGAGAAAGGAGTGGTTTCTAGGAAGGTAGTGAAGTAAGAAAGGGAACGGTAGCTCCTTTGAAAAATGTTTCTTTTTGTCTATTTTTGATTAAAATAAGCAATAGCATGAAGGATACCAATTTAGTCGAAGCAATACTAAAACGCCCCGATGCGGCTTTGCAGCTAGAATACTTTCAAAAAGTAATGAGCGAGGAAAAAGCTCGTCGAAAAGCCTTCTACGAATGGGTGACAGAAGACGTGAAAGCAGAATTTATCAACGGGGAGGTAGTTGTTCATTCGCCCGTAAAGAGACGGCATTGGGATGCGAATGATTTGCTATCCAGCTTATTAAGTTTTTACGTAAGAATTAGAAAGCTAGGTCGAATTGGAACTGAAAAAGTAATGATTTCCTTAACACGAAATGACTACGAACCCGATTTAGTCTTTTTTTCTCAGGAAAAAATTGCCACTTTTGGTAAAGACCAAGTATTGTTCCCGGCTCCTGACTTTATTGTAGAAATTCTATCCCCAAGTACGGCAAAAAACGATAAAACAACAAAGAAGGAAGATTATGCCCTTCATGGCGTTGCAGAATACTGGATTGTTGACCCCCAAAAGCAACAAATTGACCAATATATTTTATCGGAAGGGAGTACCGATTACTTCCCTGCCAAAACGCACCAGCTGGGTCAAACCATCCGCAGTACCGTCATCAAAGGCTTTAAAATGGAGGTGGCCGCTATTTTTGACGAAGCAACTAATTTGGCGGCCATGCAAGCATTGGCGAAAAAGTCTTCCCAATAACGACGTTTGTTCTGCGAGTTGTAAACTAGAAAGTGCTTCCAGCACTCGAAATGCTGGAAGCACTAAACCTGTTTAAGGTCACGATTATTATTTCAATTCAAATACGTCGCTTCCATCTCTACCGTCAATTTATTATCACTCAGTAATCTATCCCGCAGCGCTTGAATCTTGGGCAATTCGTACTCGAAGTAATACTGCATCGTGTGAACTTTCCCTTGATAAAACAAGGTCTCTTCCCCTTCGGTACCTTTATCGAGGGCTTTTTGTGCCGCTACGCCTTGTTTCAACCACAACCAACTTACCGTCACTAAACCGAAAAATTCCAAATATAAAGTAGCATCCGCCAAAAATACTTCGGGGCGGTTCTTCATAGCTAAGTCAATCAAATGCAAAGTAGTACCGTGCAGGGTTTTTGCCGATTCTTGCAATTGATAGGCGTATTTTTTTAATGCGTCAACGGTCGCTGCTTTTGCAATATCTGCTTTCACTTCTTCCATTAACAATTGTAAGGCTTTCCCTTTTTGCATCATTACTTTCCGACCCAAAATATCCATTCCGTGAATGGCCGTCGTCCCTTCGTAAATGGCGTTGATGCGGATATCTCGGTAGTACTGTTCCAGTGGAAAATCATCGGTGTATCCAGCACCACCTAAAACTTGTAGCCCCGCACTGACGGATAAATTACCCCATTCGGAAGGAAAAGATTTTACAATGGGCGTTAGTAATTCAAGTACTAAATGGGCATTTTCCTTAGCTTCGCCTTCGGCATTTTCGGCCAAATCCGCGTAGTAAGAACACTGTTGTACTAAAGCGACACTGCCTTCGACAATCGCTTTTTGAAATAATAACATTCGACGTACATCGGCGTGTTCGATGATGAGCACTTGCGGTGCGTGGACATCTTTATTGGAAGGATGCCGTCCTTGTGGCCGCTCTCGGGCGTATTGCAAACTGGCGTAGTAAGCGGCACTGGCCGTACCCGCCGCCATTGCCCCCGTCCCAATTCGAGCTTCGTTCATCATTTGGAACATATAGGGTAACCCTCGGTGGGGAGTCCCGACCAAATAGCCTTGGCAATCGTCTTTTTCTCCCATCATCAAGTGCGCTGCTACGTAGCCCCGTTGGCCCATTTTACCGTATAACCCTGCGGTGGTAACATCGTTGCTTACCAATTCCCCGTTTTCTTCCCGATATTTGGGTACCACAAAGAGCGATATACCTTTAGTGCCCGCTGGCGCACCTTCGATACGGGCTAAAGTTAAGTGAACCACGTTGCCCGTCGTTTCGTAATCGCCTCCCGAAATGTAGATTTTCTGTCCCTTGATATGATAACTTCCATTACCATTGAGCGTCGCTGAAGTGGTAATATCCGATAACGAACTACCTGCTTGCGGTTCGGTGAGTGCCATCGTTCCTTGCCAATCGCCCGCCATCATTTTAGGAATATAGGCTTCTTGTAACTCGTCAGAGCCAAAAGCTCTAATCAAATTAGAAGCGCCGTCCGTCAGTAGGGTGTAAGAAGCAGCATTCGCATTAGCGGCATTCAAAATCAACTTCGCCGTATTCAATAACAATTGTGGCATTTGCTGACCACCCTGCTCGTAGGTAGCGTAGGGACCAATCCATCCACCTTCTGCCAAGGCTTTGATGGCATTTTGCAGACCAGGGTGTACTTTTACGGTTCCCGTTGACTCGTCGAAGTAGGCTTTGTTTTTGTCCATTTCTCGATAAATTGGGTACAAGTACTGGTCGCCAATGTCCTTCGCTGCGGCTATCGCCATGTCGTAGGCCTCCGAATCGTAATCCTGATATTTGGATAAGGAATTAATTGTTTCCAAATCAAACACTTCATGCAACATGAATTGCAAGTTGCGCATGCTGATGTATTCTTTTGCCATTTTGATAAGTTTTAGTTGTACTACCCTACTTCTTGCACATTCCCATAAGCAATAAAGTAGGGATTTAGTAAATTTTCTTTGTTGTAATAGAGCGGTTTCACAGTATCTTCACTGATAACTTTACCGCCCGCTTCTTCTAAGATGATATGAGCAGCCCCCGTATCCCACTCCATCGTTGGCGCCAATCGCGGATACAAATGGGCTTGTCCCTGTGCCAAAATTAAGAACTTTAGGGAACTTCCCTTGGACACCTTTTCGGGTTGATTTAATTGAGCGATAAAATTGGCCGTTCCTTCGTTTAAATGCGAACGAGAACAAACCACTTTCAAACCTTTGTCCTTCATCGTAAACCTAGGGGCAGTCAGCACATTAACAGCTTCGTCACTTTCCTGCACCTGTCGAAAAGCGCCGCTGCCTTTAGTCGCCCAAAATAGTTCTTTCGAAACGGGAACGTAAACCACCCCAAGAACAATTTTCCCGTGGTGAATCAAGGCGATATTAACCGTGAATTCCCCATTTCGTTTGATAAACTCTTTGGTACCATCAACGGGGTCCACCAACCAAGCATATTCAAAAGTTTTTCGCTCCTCGTAAGGAATCGCTTTATTTTCTTCCGAAATAATCGGAATCTCTGGACTTATTTTGACCAATTCATCACATATTAATCGGTTGGCCCGTTGGTCCGCTACGGTTAAAGGGCTATCATCTTTTTTGTGCGTAATCCCAAAACTAGCTTCGTCTTGATAGACTTCCATAATTACTTTTCCCGCCAAAACGGCGATACGTTTTACACTGTTAACTAAAGTCTCTAAATATTGCATTTTGTGAATTATTTTGCTTCTGTAAAAGTCTGTTAGAGCTTCTGAAAGTTTTCAAACCTTATATCCTTATTTTCTCATTCCCTTATCACCTCACAACCTAACCCTCCAATAATCTTCCAAATCACATCAATCATTGCTTTGGCAGAGGTCCCAAACAAGCGCATTCGCTCGTCCTTCGTCTGTCCATCTACGTAGCGTTTGTACAATTGTTGGGCGATGACGGTGCCTTTCCAATAAGCAAAAACTTCGTACCAAGCTAGCCGGCTCATATCCAGATTAGTAAAATGCTGGTAGCGTTCAATTAAGAAAGACTTTGGTGGAAAATCGCCTTGCAGCGTAACGGGCAAATCGGGATATTTTTCTAAGTCGAAGCGGTCGTCGGGCCAATAACTAAGGGTCGTAGCTAAATCAACTAATGGGTCGCCTAAAGTACACATATCCCAATCAAATATCGCCATCACTTTATCGGGATTATTAGGTTGAAATTGACAATTGTCGGGCTTGATGTCGTTGTGAATAATAGAGACCCGTTGAGTTGTCGGGACATCACTTTGTAGCCATTCCAAAATATCGTCCATATCACTCGAAGCGTCCGTTTTGGAGAGGTTCCAGCGCTTCGACCAGCCGTTTAATTGCCGCTCTAAAAAGCCTGCGGGTTTACCCAAGTTGCTCAAATTCGCTTTTTCGTAATCGACTAAGTGTAAGTTGGCCTGCGCCCGAATCATCGCTTCGGTAATCCGTTTTTCCGCATTCTCAAAAGACTTGAAGCAGTCCAACAACTTATATCGCACGACCACCCCTCGCTTGCGTTCAATTACCACAAAAGGCGCACCGATAATACTTTCGTCTGCACAAAAATGGTAAGCTCTAGGCGCTGGTGAGAAATGGCGATATAGCTTGGATAACACTCGATATTCCCGTCGCATATCGTGTGCACCGGGCGCAATTTTCCCAAAGGGAGGACGTCGCAGCACCAATTCGGTTTCCCCAAAAGTCAGCAAATAAGTCAAATTGGCGTGTCCGCCGTGAAATTGGGACACCCGCATTTTGCCTTGTAATTCGGGAAGCTCTTTTTGCAAATAAGCAGACAAGACTTGCCAATTTAGGGCTTCTCCTTGGCGAACTTCTTTCGCTTGGTCCAGCATAGTAATAAAGGTTGAAGGAATGAAGTTTAGAAGGATTAGAGGCTTTTTTAGTAACTACCTCGGTGCCATTCGAATCGCTCCGTCGAGACGAATAACTTCTCCGTTGAGCATTGGATTTTCAACGATGGAAGCGGCCATATGCGCATATTCGGCAGGTTTTCCCAATCTTGGCGGAAAGGGAACTTGACTTTCTAAGGATTCAATGGCTTCTTGTGGAAGGCCTTGAAATAATGGCGTCATAAATAGCCCGGGGGCAATTGTCACGCAGCGAATACCTGCTCTGGCCAAATCTCTAGCGATGGGCAAAGTCATTCCAACAATACCTCCTTTTGAAGCCGAGTAGGCTACCTGTCCAACTTGGCCATCAAAAGCAGCGACACTGGCCGTATTGATAATCACCCCTCTTTCACCATTAACCGTCGGTTCGTTGCTTTGCATGATTTCAGCGCACAACCGAAGGACATTGAATGTACCAATTAAATTGATTTTGATGACTTTTTCGAAAGTCGCTAGGTCATGCGCCCCTTCTTTTCCTACCGTCTTTCTACCTGCTCCAATTCCCGCACAATTCACACAAACATGAATGGTTCCAAACTCTCGAACGGTACGTTCCAGTGCGGATTTGACTTGACTTTCACTGGTAACATCCGTTTTATCAAACAAGACATTTTCCTTACCCAACTCGGCAACAATCGCTTTTCCTCGCTCCATATTCAAGTCGAGAATCATCACCTTCGCTCCTTCCGCTGCGAACTTCCGAACCGTTCCTTCTCCGAGTCCCGACGCACCGCCCGTCACCACGGCAATTTTATCTCGTAAATTCATAATTCTTTAATTTAGGTTAAAAATTCTAGCATCCAGAAACCAGCATCCAGAAACTAGCAACTATTTTTTACTTCGTAAACTCATCATGAATTTCATCACTTCGGCTTGTAGTTCTGGGTCAGAATTGAAGGCAACGGTTTCTTTTGCAATGGCCGTAATATCTCTGTCCATCACGATTTGATGTAAGCGTCTCCGCAAAATTCGTTTCGATTCGGCGTACACTTTTGGAAAAACTTTTATCTGTTTTTTCAGATGCTTTTCCGCTCGCTCCATGACTTCTTCTACCGCTACCGATTCGTCCACTAAACCTAATTCTAGAGCTTGGTCGCTGTTAAATAGTTCCGCATTTTGCACCGCTTTCCACGCTCGAACTTCTCCTAAATGGTAAGCATAGACGTCACAAAGCATTTCGGGAATTTGCATATTCATTTTGAATTCGTGCATTCCGACAACGTGCTTTGGCCCCTTACCCATTACTCGATAATCCGTACAGAGGGTCAAAATTGTGGCTCCTGCGGGTGCGTAACCCGTCATCGCCGCCACTAATGGTTTAGGAAACGTAACTAATGCTTGCAGAACCTTCATGTACGACACCCAAAAGTCCACCATTTGCGCTTCGTTCATGGTTGCCAAACTCATTACATCCAAGCCCGCACTAAAAACGTGCGGCCTTCCCGCCAAAATCACGCCTCTGACTGCTTTATCTGCTGCCAAATCTTCGAATGTGCTGATTAAGTCCTTCAGTAAGGGAGTATTTATCGCATTTACCTTGCCGTTGTTCAACTGTACAATGGCGTAATTTTCTTTTAACTCGATATTCAACGTCTGTACTTCTTTAACCGTTTTTTCCATGATATTTGCTGCTATTTTTTTGGTATTAAATTTTACCGCCAAGGTACTACAAATTTGGGTACTTTAATTAACTTTGAGGGGCTACCAATCAATTTCTTCAAACTTTTGTTCTTCAAGAATGGCTCAAAAAAATTATAC
>JBCCQK010000214.1:0-12736 GCA_039024375.1 Bacteroidota bacterium | reverse complement strand
AAAAAATATTCATAATTTATGCAGTATTTTTTTACTAATATGATGACTTAAAGGTCCATGTTATCAATCGGACTTTTTAGCTTTCTTAAAGCGTCCGAAGATAAATGTATGTAAATTTCAGTCGTCTTAATGGAACTGTGTCCGAGTGCCTCTTGGACGTATTTTACGTTGTGACCCTGTTCTATACAGTGGGTAGCGTAGCTGTGCCTTAAAGTATGCAGCGTAATATAGGGATTAACCTTTGAAATTTTTACCGCTTTGTGAAAAACTTTTTGCAAACTGGTTGCACTGTATTTTCCTCCATTTTGTCCTTCGAATAGCCAGTTGGTAGGCCGATACTGCTTTAGATAATTATCCAGATGAGGGATAACGACTTCCGCTAAAACGACATACCTATCTTTTTTTCCCTTCGCTCCTTTGATATGGATGGCTCTTCTTTTTACATTAATGTCCCTCTTTAGTAGATTTAGAACTTCACTTCTCCTCAATCCTGCAGAATAAATTAGTAAAAGGAGTAGTTTGTGTTTGATGTTTTCTAATGCGGATAATAATTGAAAAACCTCATCGGTCGAAAGTACATTGGGTAATTTTTTGGGCTTTTTGGGACGTGGTATTTCGATGGTAGATTTATCCCGCTTCAACACCTTTTCCCAATACGCCTTAATCGCATTGATAATCTGATTTTGGGTGGACTCTGCGATTTTTTTAAACTTAATTTGGTGTAGCAGGTATTGCTGAACTTGCTTAGTAGTGATGGCTTCGGGAGTTACTTTTTTATGAAAATAAAACAGCCCTGCCAAATGGTGTTTGTACGTTTTTTGTGTACTGTAGCTGAGCCGCTTTAAAATTAATGCTTGTTCTAGTTGCTTGATAGCGGTCTGTTGGTTATCGTTCAGTTTTTCAAAAAAAGATAGTCGTTTTTGATTTCGTTTCTTTTGCTCGATGGGCAATTCGAAGTGTTCGGGAATGTCCACTTCCACTTTAAACCGAATATCGACATATTTTAGACCTATTTCCTTCTTCAAAAAACGAAACGTATTTTTTACATTTGGCAACAACCAAAATTTTCCGTTTGCATCCCACTTACGACCAATAACATTTCGAATCACCTCAATCCACCCTTTTTTATCGTAAGGCACAAACGCTTTTATCCATTCGGCATTTACTTTTTCCAAACGAATCTTTTGACCCGTGAAGCCATACGAAGTAACAGTGTTAGCGTTATTAGATGAAGTTGCTTCCTTGGAAGTGGGAGTCGTCGTTTTAGGAAGGTTAGTTACTGGCGGCGTCCGTGAGTTTAAAGGCTCTAAAGCTTCCACCCGAAAATGCTGCTTCAATTCCTCCAAAGCAGCAAACGTATTCGGAATGTACCAACAACGGTGCGTTCGACTAAACTTACGACCCGTAACGGATTTGATACGTTGGCGGGCATGGGGCGTATTGGGGATAATTACCTTGATGTGTTTTTCCCCTCGATGCTCTAGTTTGGCGATTTGTGCGGTTAGTTTGTTCATTTTTTGGAAAAATAGGGTTTGATAGAATTGAACTTGGCTAAAGGTAGTAAATAGTTTTGGAAAAGAGAAATGGTAGTTGCTAAGTAAAGGGTTTCATTATAAGTACTCCCAAAAACCACAACAGCCACTTCCCAAAAAGGAAAGCGGCTGCCACATATAAAATCCGTTCTTTAACTCAAAATTCTATTCCACCCGCAGCATCTTCTTTGTCTGCGTTCCAAAAGCGGTTTCTAATTGATAGTAAAGTAAACCTGTTGGTAACTCGGTGTTATCCAATTGGATATTTTGCATACCTGCATCGTGCGTACCCGTCTGCATTTTTACCAAACGACCCACTTCATCTCGCACCGTTAAGGTAACGTCACTTTGTTCGGGTAGGAAAAAGCGGATGTTGGTTTGTTCGTGGAACGGGTTCGGTTCGTTCTGGAACAGTTCGAACGTGGCACCCACAGTAATTGGCGCTTCGAAGGTCAATTGCACATCCAACACTTCACCCGTAGCGGTGTAAGCCACGATGTCTGTTGGTCGGGCTGTCAAATTTAACTGCTCACTCAATCGACCGTTTTCCGTAGCGGTGAACGTTAAGGCAAATAGGGTAGTGGTCACTACCGTCCGCTCGTCCGCAGAACGTTGGTTCGTATCCCAACTAGTTGTTATATAACCTTCGGATAGTCGGTGCAAACCGAAGTTGTCGATGCTCGTCACGCCGTTGGTCAATCGCTCAAATTGTAGGTTGCCCATGACCAAAGTGAACTGGTAGCCTTCGATGTTGGCCAATTGTTGGGTTTCGAAAACCACTTCGTAGCGCTGTCCCGCTTCGACGATTTGGTCCTGCACTGATACGTCAAAGGTATTGCGGTTCGTTCGTCCTTCAACGGGTTGGAGGCTGTTCGTGCGGGCGTTGCCGCTGACGTCGCCAATCTTAATCGCCGTGAAATCCATCCGCATATCTTTGGCTAGTTTATCAACGCTAGCTTGGGTCGGATAAGCCTCATTAATCGGGTCGTTAGTAGTAAACTCATATTGGGCATCCACGAACTTCCAACTGGTGTTATTGGTGAATTCGGTGTCCAAATTAAGAATCAAGCGGCGCAGTTGCATCATGTCAAAAGCCGTGACGGTGCCCGATTGGTTGATGTCCGCCGCAATTAACTGGTACGGATTGTCGAAGGGCTCAATGCCCAGAATATGCTTCGAAATTAAGACCAAATCGAACGTGCTGACGCCGTTCAACGGCTGGTCATTTTTGCTCGGCATAATGTCGTATTGTCCCTCCATCGGGAAGTCAAAATGGTACGTTCCGTTGGCGGAGGTCATGATGGATTTGTCGGTATTGGTTTGTACCATGACGTCTTCAACCGTCTGACCGTTCCAGTCCATTACGGTTCCTTCGATGGTCGCTAGCCCAGCTTGTGCTTCACCGTTTTGGCAAGCGTTCATATTGTCTTGCACGTTGACGTAAGTACTGCAGTAGTCCCAATTGTTTTCTTCGTCGATGATGTACAAATCCACGTTTTGCGTACCCAAATAGCCACAGTTGAACGTGATTTGCTCGGGTAGGGCGTGTACTTCGGCGATGTTCGACGGTCGATTGCCCAACGAAACGTGGTAAAGTTTTTTGAGCAACTTATCCGCATTGGTGCAATTGTCGTAACTACCTCGGTCGAGGTCCGTCGCCCAAATTTGTACCGAACCGTTCATCATCAATTCCACCGCTACGCCGTGAATGCAGTAAGGCGTTGGCTTCTTGCAATCCCAGAACGGCTTTTCTTCGGTCTCCGCACCGCCCGAATTACCACAGCCGTCGTAGGCCCAGAATTCGGCTTTGTATTGATGCTTGTTTTTCACCACGTAGGTTAAGCTATCCGTCGTAACTTCTTTTACCAATACCCCATTTTCGAACAGTTTACCCACCCAAGTAATGTGTTCATCACCCGCACAATCTTGGGCCGTTGCTCGCCACGTCTTGGGTTCATCACATTCGTAGGGCGCCGTTCCCGGCGTTACGTCTTCGACGGCAAACGGCGGTGCATCGCTGTCGATGCCATTGATGCACTGGTCGGCGGGTGCTTCGATGGTCACCACGGGCGCCTCTGTATCTCGCACTTTCAGAATCTGTACGTACTGCAATTTGCCTACGGTTTCGTTGCCCGCTGCGGTGATGGTCAACGGTTGGGTGACTAAACCGTGTGCGCCTTCAACTCGGCTAATCGTCTTCGTGGGCATGCCCGCTTCGTAGGTACACCAGTTGATAACCGTAAAGGTTCGAACTACTTTCAAACAGGCTTCTTCGTCGGTCACGAAGGTCTTTTCTTCCACTTCGAATCCAATCAAATCACATTTTCCATTGGTAATGATGGGTTCGGAAGTGGGAATCGTAGCGCCACATTCGCCCGTCCAATCGGCGGGGAAAGTAACCGACCAATCCGCTCGGTATTCAATTTTAATGTTTTGTTCTTCCCAATTGGATTTATTGCCTTCGCCCATCCAGTCGATGGCTCGGTAACGGCGCTTGATTTCCAACATTCCGCAGGGCCAAGGAATCAATTGGTACTGCTGTTCTAAGATTAAGGCACCACAGTCGCCCGCATTATCCGAACAGTTGGGATAGCCGTAATTGGTGTTGTAGAACAGCAACTGCGCCTCGGTCATATTGGTCCATTCGCTGTCTTCCATTTGACTGTCGCCGTCCGTGTCCGTACTCGGTCCGAATACCTCGGTCTGTTGCGCATCGCAAGTACCTTTCTGGTCGGGCAAATCACCACAGATGGGCGCTAATTTATCTTCGACAATGACGATAGACCAGCACGTATTCTGATTGCCTTTTTTGTCAGTGGCCCGTAAATGGACTTTGATGCGACCGTGAACGTCTTTACAATCGAAAACAACGTGGTCGCTCCAAGTTTTGCCGTCTCGACTGACTTCTAACTTTTCCAAACCACAGGCGTCATAACTACCCTTATCGAAAGCGGAAAGCGGAAGTCGAGCCTTATCGGTTCCAATGGAGACGTTAATGGTATCAATACAAACAACCGACGGCTTGGTCACGTCTCGTATAAAAATGTTTTGGGTAATCGTATCGTTTTTCAATTGTTCGTGACAAGCGTCTTCGGCGACGTAGCGCAATTGGAACGAATCGCAATCCAATTGAGCAATCGTACCCGTTGGGACACCCCATAATTCTCCGTTTTCAATACGGAAAACGCTATCCAATCGGACGGAAACGGCCGAACAGTTATCCGTTGCAATGGGTTTGTCCAATTTGTTGGCGTCTAAGGTACAAGCAAAATGGTCCAAATCGAGGTTGCGGAAAGGTAACGAATCGAGTGTGAATTTCGGCGCTAGGGTATCTACCAATTCGATAAATTGGGTGTCAATCGGCATGGGGCCAAAGTTTGGATTACACCAATCCGTAATGTCCCAATAGCGGTATAATTTCTGACCACAATCCGACGAAAGTCGTACTTCTCTTTTTTGTAGAATATAGCCGCAGATGTATTTCTCGGTACTCAACGCTACGGTGTCGCTCGGCACCAATTTCCCGTTTTTCACTTGACCAATTTTCAAACTAGGAACGCCTACTTTTTTCAAATCGTTGAAGGTTGCTTCTGTATCAAACCCACAGCTCAATCTAGTGTCTTTTGGTAATACTAAATCCGCCGTATCGGCTCGAATCAAAACGATATTTTGCGTAATTGTTGCTTTGTTTCCAATGGAATCCTCGGCTGTCCAGTTAACCAATGCCCGAGTGGTATCACAAATACCGCCGTCGTTCAACACCGTTACGCCCGTAAAGGTCACTTTCGCTTCGCTACAATTGTCAAAGGCTTTGGGTTTGGTCAAGCCTAAACCTTTCTCCGTCAAATCAATGTCGCAAACTTTGAAGGTATCCCGAGTCACACCACTGAAAACAGGTCCCGAATTATCAAAGATTTCCATCTTGGTTCGGCACTTAATGGTTTTCGTACCATTATTACAAAGACCACTGAGCGTCAACCCTTCGTAGTGTCGGCGTTCGATTTCTATGTCCAAGTTACCGCCAAATTTCTCAAACTGTTCTTTGGTCAACATCGGATAGTTGCCACCTCGGCCGCCACCCGTGGCGATGACCGTTTCTTTACCATTCTTGTCTTTTCCAATGATGGAAATAAAATAATATAGTGTATCAGAAATGGTATCACAAGGCCCTTCCAGCACATCGTCGGGCGTCACCAAAACGGTACAGCCCGAACCGATAGGCACTCGGACCACATCGTTACAAACGTGCGCCGCCCCTTGAACGGAGAAGACCGTTTCGGCCGTTTTCACGGTGTCTGATTTCAATTTGTATTCCACTCGGTACTGACCAATCGTGAACTTGTCTATGAACGTTTCGCCGGGCGCTAAGCAAGTGTCCTTACAAATCATACTGTGCTCATTATAGACCCGTACGATTTGACTGTCCTGAATCGTTCCACAGGCCGCCTTCATCGTGGCGGGTTCAATGGTGAATGAGGCCATGGTCTGCGTACAGGTCAATTTAATGGGCGTAATATTCGGTGGGGTTAACTTAATGTCTCTTTCTTTGCACTCAAAATTTCCTTTCCAGCCAATTCCTTTATTATTATCTCCGTCGGTAACGAATTGGAAGGTCAAACAGCTACTCGGGTTCTTTTGTGGGCTACAACTAGAAGCTACCCAGCCGCCCGTTTGACTGACGCCCGCACCGCTGAATTTACCTAATAAGGAATCGGTTAGCGTACGGCCGTCATAAACGTAGAGCGTGTCGCCTTCTTCTAGTCCAAATTCACTGAAGTGTAGATACAATTGCTGCCACTGGTTCTGTGGACAAATCGTAAATCGGTCATCTCTCGGTCGGCCCAACGAATCTTCGTACAGACCATCCACCAAACCGTCGTCGATAAACATACTTTTATCGTCGCAACAATTCAAAGAATCTACTCGTGGCGTTCCGTCGTTACCCATGATGAAGGTCATTAAACAAGGGTCCACTTTTGGCGGACCAGGCGTACAATCGACACAGGTTGAAGTCGTAGATAAGCGACAAGATTGGCTGTAGTAACAACGGTTGCTAACCGTCAACTGATTGGTACCGTTGGTAAATTGAATGGCGTAGCCTTGGCCATCGACGTGGCGCAGGTCAAAAACGTAGCGGAATTGACCGTCTTCCGTCCCCATCTCGGTAGCGGCGTCGCCAATTACTACTCGTTCCCCTGAAGCGTTGAACGCCCCATTGACCGAAGAAACCGTCCAGTTTTGTCCAGATTGGTTCGATAGAATCGTCACCGTTTCGGAGAACTGACCGTCGTTGGCCGTTGGGCTAGAAGCGTTGTCCAAACAGGTACAAGGGTTATGAATTTTGATTTGGTTGACTTTTAATAAACCAAAATCGACGGTTAAATTCGTCTTGCGGTCACTATCGCCGTCAGTAATGGATTCGGCGTATAATTGCAATTTCACCACGTCACTCATCACCATGTTGCCCATTTGGGTACCGTTGTCGTCGGAATTAATATCATTTTCGGCTGGAACCCCTGGTTCGTACGGGCCACTGCCGCCCAGTTCCCCCGAACCTGCACCCGTTGAACTGGTAAGCTCGCTCGGTACGTTGTTTAACTTCACGTAGTAGTTGCCTGGTTTCAGATTAGGAAAGTTATAATTTCCATTTCCGTTAGTCACTGTTCTAGCCACCTCTTTGTCCGAATCGTCTTTCTGCCCATCGGGACCCGCATCGAATAAGACTACTTGGATGCCTCCAAATCCAGGTTCGTTGTCTTCGCGGATACCGTTATTGTTTTGGTCATTCCAAACTAGGTTACCCAAAGCTAAGGGCTGGAATAAACCGAAATCGAGCGTGAAATTGGAATTAATAAAATTATCTTCAAAAGCGGGTTCGCCCATAAATTCCAAGGTAATTAATTCACTCATCACCATGAAACCCATCTGCGTACCGTTGTCTTCGTTATCCACGTCGTTATCAGGGTCGGGAGCGGTTTCAAAATTCCCGTTGCCTGTCACTTGGTCAATACCTTCGCCCGTCGAGCTGCTGAAGTTGTCAATGCCACTGTTCAACTTGACGTAGTAATCACCCGGTAGCAACTGGACAAAAATGTAATGTCCATCCGTATCGGTGGTGTCTCGTTTGATTTCGACGTCGTCCGCCGTTCCTTTTTGACCATCGGGGCCAACTTGGTATAAAATCGCTTCGACGTTGGGAATGCCCGGTTCGTCGGTATCTTTGTAACCGTCGTTATCAAAATCTTCCCAGACTAAATTGCCCAAACGCAACAATTGGAAGAGGCCAAAATCGACCGTTAAGTTGCTATTATCGTTTTTGTTGCCGTCGTTCGTTGGTTCCCCGTTGAGCGACAAACTGACCACTTGACTCATTATCATGTAGCCCATTTGGTCACCATTATCGTCGTCGTTTTGGTCGTTGTCGGGGTCGGGTGCGGGTTCAAACTTACCCACGCCGTCCACGTCCATAATGCCCTCTCCCGTCGAACTACCAAAACCGAACGGTACGCCGTGACCCAATTTGACGTAGTAATCACCAGGTAAAAGTTGGGTAAACAAATAATGTCCATCCGTATCGGTCGTGTCTCTGGCTAGGACGACGTCATCCGCCGTTCCTTTTTGATTGTCGGGTCCTAGTTGGTAGAGAATGGCTTCTACACCCGCTACGCCCTTTTCGCCTTTCCCCTTAATACCGTCGTTATCCATATCACTCCACACCAAATTTCCTAGGGAAAGGAGTTCAATCAAGGCAAAATCGACTGATAAATCCGTATTCGGGTCATTGTCGCCATCATTAGTTGGTTCGCCGTCGATGGTTAGCATAAACACCTCGGACATAATCATCGTACCCATTTGGGTACCATTGTCGTCGTTGTCCGTAGTATTGGTGTCGGGGTTCGGCCCAGGTTCGTTCGGTCCATTTCCGGTACTTGTTTGCAAACCTTCTCCCGTAGCGCTGACCATATTGGCGGGAATACCGTCGTTCAACTTGACGTAGTATTTACCCGGTTTTAAACCATCAAAAAGGTATAAACCATTCGCTTCGGTCGTATCAGATTTAACCAATACATCGTCGGCGCTTTTCTGTCCATCGGGGCCTAATTGGTACAATTGCACTTCAACGCCACTAATCGGGTCTTCGGCTGGATTTCTTTGCCCATCGTTATTTACATCGGTAAAAATTAAGTTACCGACGGATAAACAGGGTGTGAAACCGAAGTCCACCGTAAAGTTAGTATTCGTATCGTCGTCGCCGTCGTTAATGGGTTCGGCACAGAAGGCTAAAGTGAAAGTATCACTCATCACCATATTGCCCATTTGTGTACCGTTATCGTCGTTGTCTAAATCAGTAGAAGTCGTTCGACCGGGTTCGTAGGTGCTAGTTCCACTTCCGTCTTTGCCCGTTCCCGTCGAACTCGCTAAATTCGCTGGAATGCCATCGTTTACTTTTACAAAATAAACCCCTTCATCGAGGTCGGCGAATAAATATTTACCGTCCGTATTGGTCGTATCTCGACTCACTTCTACATCATTTCCAACTCCTTTGGTTCCGTCGCCACCGACCTTGAAAAGGATAACTTCCACGTTGGCGATGCCTGTTTCCGTACCATCCAAGGTACCGCTATTATTAGCATCCAACCAAACCAAATTACCCACACAAAGCGACGGCTGAAAGCCAAAGTCGTAGTGGTGGTCAGACGTGCCGGGATTGCCCGACCGCAAGGTGATTTCGGCGTAGCTGCCGTTGACCATTGCGTCGCTGTCCTTCAAGTCGTCGGTTTGGTCTCGGTCGGTTAATTTGCTTTTGCCCAAAGGCGCTTGAGCTAAATTGATGCGAATAGTGTAGTCCATTTGTGGCTTTACTTGGTCGCCACTCGTGGTCCAAGTTTGTCCCGCTGCGCCGTCCACGGTAAAGAAGTATTTTCCTTGTGCGTTGGTGGTGGTCGTGGCCACAACGGCGTTATCTTTGACCAATTCAACGGTAATACCACTGATGCCTGCTTCGTCGTCGTCTTGTACCCCGTCGGCATTTTTATCAACCCAGACGTAATCGCCCAAACACAAATTAGAAGAAAAACCAAAATCCGCTTCGTGCATCACTTCGCCCGAACCGCCCGTTGTTAAACACACTTGTGCGTAACCGTTGACTTCCATGGCATCGTTATCTCGGCTATCTCCGTTGGTGGACGTATCCGAATCTTTGGTAGTCACCGAAGCGCCGTTTAGCCCCGCTTCGTTTAGATTGATTCGGACGCAGTAGGCCATGTTAGGTAGGACTTGGTCGCCCGTGGTTTCCCACGTTTGGTTGGCGGTGCCGTCGGCTGAGAAATAGTATTGACCACCGTTTTGCGTCGTTGTTGTCGCTATTTTTACGCCGTTTTTAATTAATTCAACCGTTAGGCCGTCAATACCCGGTTCGTTGGGGTTTTGGATACCATCTGAGTTTTCGTCGTTCCAAACGTAGTTCCCAATTTCCAAAGGTGCAGGTGCACAGGTTAATTCTAAGTCACCTAAACCTGCTGCTTTTCCGAAGGTTCCCGGTGCGGTTTGAGCGCCACTCAACGGTAAGTGCGAGCCGTACAGTTCGAAGGCTCGGTCCGTTTGTCCCGTCGTATTATCCATCCACATGGTTCCGCCCGTATAGTATTCTAGGGGGTCCATTACGTTGATAGCCAATAAGTTATCGTTTGGTGAAAGCACAATACCTCCCAAAGAAGTTTCTTGATGAATCAAATCGAATTTTTCTCCACAGTAATATTCCCCACCGCCGGGACCTTGCAGTACCGTATCGGCGTTGACGGCCCCCGCTAGATTATTCGTTCCACAACCCCCGCCATTCAAAGTCGTTCCACCGCTTTCCAACACAAACGTTCCCGAGTTATTATAGGCCCGTAGTAAATCACCACCGACGTAGCCGTTACCCAAAATGGTACTGTCCGGATGTGTGTGTGCTTGTAAATAACCCGTTTGGTGACCCGTACGGTCCATAAATGCCAAAACCATCGAACCGTCGTTATCGAATTCGATGTCCGATAATATGGGTTGTGGACGACACCATCTTGGTCCTTCTCGGGAAGCCCCAGCCGTATGAATATCGTCAAAATCGGAGACCCACGTTTCCCAATTTTTACACAATTCGGGCGCATCGGGTTTATTATAATTTAGGTGAACAAATCCTTTTTCGTAATTCAAGGATTCGTTCAATACCGTTGTGAAGTTGCTTCCATCGTATTTGCTAACAAAAAACTGCATATCGCCACCACCTGCGGACTCGCCGCTACACACCAGTCCTACATAAACATCGTCTTTGTAAATGCTTAATCCCCAAGGTCTTACATCTCCTGCGACGCCACAACCTGGATTGGGAATAGGAATATTATTTGTGACTGCTTTGGTAGCAATGTCGATTTCTACGAGCGAACCGTTGTTGTTTAAATTGAGGACGTATAAGGTCTTCTCATCTTCCGAAATGTCCATATCCCCCAATCCGATTTTTCCAACCGCATCGAATCCAGCGGGGTCTTTACTACTATCGTGGGACGTGGCGGGTAAGGTGTAAGTTCTTGGGTTTGTTCCAACATTGACCCCCGCTGCGCTCAAATCTAACCAATTACTGACGATGGGACTATTTGGATTATTATAATTGACTCGATAAATACCCCCGATGCCTAACGGGCCGAAACCTGCGTGGCGCTTCATCATGGCGGCCGCAAAGATATTCTTTGAGGTTTTAGCGTAGGCAACGCCCCAAGTACTCCCTATTTGTCGATTGTAAGCTAGAGTGCGCACATCACTTTTAGTGGCGTTTGCAGTGTATGGATAGCTTACCAATACGTCACCAATGGCGGAAGAACCGTTCAAAGACGGTTCGCCACTGATGAAGCAGGGCGTTATTAAAGAAGGCGTCGCATCGCAGTATCGGCCAGGATTTCCAACTCCCAAGTCGGCGCAGTTACCGGGCGTTACGAATTGGACGGTGGTTTGGCTGTTGGTCCCCGATTTTGTTCCTTTTGTAAATACCTGCATGCTGTTGGGAACCGTAAATTCTACTCGGTAGCGACTTTCGGTTAGGCCCGAAAACAAATAATTACCGTCACTATTGGTCGTTGTTGTAGCAACTTGTCCCGTTGCCCCAAATAAAGTCACGGTGATACCGCTGACCCCATAGACCGAACTTTCATTACTTTTATCCCCGTCGAAATTGATGTCTTCCCAAACGTTGCCCCCAATGGCGTCAGCGGCTAAACCGACACAGGTCGCTCCGGGACTGAAATAGGTAGATTGAATAGTGGAAAGATGGTGGGAAAGTTGCCTTTTTGCCTTACCTTCTAAAACAGCAATAGCCTTTTCAAAGAAAGAAGATTTCTGAGAAAAAGCGAGCAAAACGACGGTAGCGGACAATAGTGTTATCGTTCGCACGGATGCAAAAAACATTTTTTTCATGAGAATAGCCTTACCATTTATTGTAAAAAACTGCTAGGCTTGGACTCGATTCGATGAAAATGGTAAGAGTCGGGTCCAATTTTATAGTTGCTTAACAGTTATTTAATAGGCTTTCTTTACCATACTAAAGAAAACCCAATGAGGGGATAATTTTATTGAAAATGATGATTGAACGGGCAAGAAAAATATACTTACCTGATTTGAAACATCACTATAAAATCAATGGTACTTTTAACCGAAACATTAAGGACAGGACTGTCAATTTTGGAAAGAAAAAAGAATAGGAATAGTATTGAAGCTAGTGACGCCCCGTAATGAAGCATCGAATTTTTTTGCAAGGTGTCTTTACCAAAATCGAAAGCGAAAACTTAAATAGATGTTTACCCGATAATTCGAAAACCGTTTAGAAAGTCAAAATCTAAAATGTAAAATTTTAAATCTAAAAGTACTGTCAATAGCTACGGTACTTAGGAAAAAACATTACATATAGTTTTAAACGTTTCTTGTCGTTCGAATCATTTATGCCTAGAATGATTCTCTAAAAATTTAATTAGTGATTCAAGTTATGAATGATTGACAGTTTTGAGGTAGAACAAAAGTTTGGAAACCCGCATTTTGCCTAACTAATTACTAGTCACCTAATTACGAATCACTATGTTAGGGGAGTGGAGTTGTAGAGGGTGAGCGGTTTGCTTATCGCATGTAAATCAAAAATGATTCCAAAAAAAATATTGCTAGCAGTGGTAATTTATTGTTTTTTT
>JBCCQK010000213.1:0-12754 GCA_039024375.1 Bacteroidota bacterium | reverse complement strand
GGTTCTTTACTTAAAACTTCTACCCTTGAAGTACCACAGGAACAAGAAATATTAGAATTTGCAACGATGTCAAAGAACTAAAACACAACTTTATGACTATTTTGAAAACACAACTTGCTGTCGAAAGACATTCCCGTTACGCCGAGATTTAGAACAAGCTATTGCCCAATAAATTTAAATTTACGGGGTAACAGGAAGTTACCCTGTAAAAGGGTTAGACGAAATCTTGCAATTGCCGACCTCTTTCTAGATTACACAAAGTACCATTCCGCAAACCTGCATAATCTCTAGCCGAAGACCATTCATAATCAATTGCTTTTTTGACAATTTTAGCCTCAACGGCATTATCATGCACATAATTAAAGCAACGAAAACCATAATCATTCCCAAGCATAACCATCAATAACCCACAGTGGAGTATTTTCGCCACCTTCTAAATCCAATCTCTTTTTTCTCAAGGGGATAGATTCTTCATAATTACCTTGCGTGAAAGTGAACCATGCTAATCCCCCATAACTTTCGGCAGAATTAGGATATAAATTTAGTGCTTTTCGATATAGCTTTTCCGCCTCTAGGTTTAAATCAGCATTATGATAGATACTAGCAATATTCAAAAAGACAGAAAGATTACCATCAGGAGTCGCCCGATTTTGGGGGTCAAGCGAAATGGCTTTAATCAATAAGGGTAATTGCTTCTCAGGTGCTTGTTCGACGGTCCCATAATAACGTGCCAACAATGTCAGCGCATCCGAGTTATTAGGTGCCAAGTTCAGGGCTTTTTCTGCAGCTTGTTTACTTGCTAAAAAGTTTCTTCTTCTCCACTCGACATATCCCAAACTGAGGTAAGCCTCATCATTATAAGGGTTCAATTCGATAGCCTTTTGCGTATAATAATAGCTAGAATCTAAAGTAATATCTTCTCCTTCGCCTAGCCAATATTTTTGATACCAGACTTTACTCAATCCTTCGTAGGCCTTATCCAAAGCTGGGTCAATAGCTAATGCTTGCTCATACTTTTGAATCGCCTCTTCGAGATGGGGTAATAAATTATTTTTTTGATATTCGTTCAAGGCTGCTTCGGCACTTAACACCATGTCGTAGGCATTGATGCTGGTACTAATGGTTTTAGTCAATTTAACTTTTTCTTCGGGGGTTAGTCGAGCTTTCAGTGCTTGGGTAACGACGTTGGCAATTTTACTTTGAATAGCAAAGATGTCGGTTAATTCTTCGTCGTACGTTTCTGCTCAAAGGTGTTCATCCGTTTGGGCATTAATTAATTGGGCAATGACCCGTACTTTATTATCGGCTCTATAGACTGTCCCTTCCAAAATATGTTCTACTTGTAGTTCTTTGGCAATTACACCAATCGGTTTTGGATTGTCCCGATAGCCTAAAACGGAAGTCATCGAAGTTACCTTTAAATTACCAACTTGCGCCAATTTACTCCGAATCGCCTCCACAATACCGTCCGCAAAATAGACTTGATTGCCTTCAGGACTCAAATCCCGAAAGGGCAAAACAGCAATGGATTTCTCCATTTGCTCAATGTTCTCTTTATCAGTAAGCGTAGTATGATGCTTTTGGCTTTGATTGAAAAAAAATAACACACCTACTAAAATACTCACCAAAATTGAAAGAACTATCCAGTGGAGATAATTCGATGATTTTGTTTTCGTTGGCGTTGACGATTTGACTTTCCCCCGCATCTCCGACTTTTTCGGAACGATAAACCCATCGTTTGCCAAAGCAAACACTTCCATTGCCTCCTCCACATTCTTAAACTCAAAACTACCCAAAGACTGCATCTCCAAATCAGGGTTATTCTTCACCTCATCCCGCACCTTTTTGGACAATAAAACCCCTCCTGCTACGCCCATCGATTCAATGCGAGAAGTGATGTTGACGCTATCGCCAAATATTTTGTCGCCTTCGTAAGTGACCGTATCGCTGTGGATGCCGATGCGAACGGGTACAATGGGGTCATTTTGAAAAATGCTTTGCAAAGCAATGGCACAGCGCACCGCATCTATGGGGATTTGGAAAGTGCATAATGCGCCATCACCGTAGAAATTGACGATTTGACCATGGTATTCCACTATTTTTTCTTCTAATTGTTGTTGGAAATGGCGGAGTAGGTTGGAGGCACTTTGTTCGTCCCTCTGCATGAGGGCGGTATAGCCAACGATGTCGGCGAAGAGGATGGCTCGGAGTTTGCGTTTTTTGTGGTTCATATTTTCTACGTTCCTTTTACGGGGTGACGAGAAATTAAATGTCGTCAAATTAATAGCTATATCTTGTTTTAAATTACTACACAATGGGAAACTATCCAGCATTATCACCCAATTGTCCAGCAATTTCCCATTGCTGGACAAATTATTCTCTAATACTAATTACGCTACAAATTTTTTAACGTGCTGGAAATAGTCCAGCAATAGGAAATTGCTGGACTATCCAACCACCATTAAACGATAAAATCCCGCAGTTGCCGTCCTCTCTCCAAGTTACATAAACTTCCACTTCTTAATCCTGCGTAATCCCTAGCAGAAGACCATTTATAATCTTCTGGTTGCTGGACAAGGTTTGCTTTTACCGCATTTTGATGAATGTAGCAAAAGCAGTGAAAGCCATAATCGTTGCCTAATCGAAAACGAAAATCTTCTTTTCCATTTTTCTTTAAAGTAACGAACTCATCAATCTAACCATCTTTTGCTTGACAATTGTCTCTAAATAATCTGCCAGACCAGCCCTTCGCCCGATTGAGGGCTTTGCCATAACCACTTTGCAGCGTCCCTATTGCTTCGTTCAGACTTATATACTTATCCGCATTTTTATCTCTAAGCCAATCCCTCGTTACAGGCCGTGCTTTTTGACCGTATTTATGCTGTCTTCTTTTCCACTCTACCGCATCTACTTCTTGAAAAAATAGCTTTCTGTTTAGTTTTACTTTTCTCACATAAAATTGCCAATGGAAATGATTAGGCATTAAGCACCAAGCGACCAAATCGCCAAATGGCAACAAATACGCTCGCATTTTCCAAAGAAAAAATTCGTAGTTGTCCTCGGAAAAAAAGAGTTGTCTTTGGTTGTTCCCTTGATTGTAAATGTGGAATAGTTGATGCTCATAGAATTTCATCGTTTTCTCGTTTTAGTATTAGTATTGCTGGACACACCCATTATCTTATCCTGCAATTTTATTAAAAATCGCTGTTCTTTAGCGATATTGGTCTATTTTAAATAGGGTTTTTAGCTTTCAAATTTGCCTAGCAATGGTGTCCCATTGTCCAGTAATTTCCTATTACTGGACAATTTTTCAACAAAACAATCCCCCAAATTTGTCCAGCAATGGGAAATCGATTTCCCCCAGCCTCCTTACTCCACCGAAAACATAAATCCCCCTTCCGTTTGGTACTTTCCTGCCTGCGCCCGCATCTGTGCTACTTCCTGCTCCAATTTTTGTTGAATCCGTTGAAATCGAGGTTCCTCTCGGAGGGAATCAAAAAGGGGGTCAAATTTTAAAAGTTGGTAGGTGACGTACCAATAGGGCATTTTTTCTAGCATGTCGTAGGCTTTTTCCTTTTCGCCTAGAAAAGCATAGACGCCCGCTAAATCGTACTCTTGACCCAACATTCGAGTGCCTTTCTCAATAAAAGCAAGTTCTGCTTGAATGTGTCGGTCAAACAAACGTTGCGCCTCGGCTTTGCGCCCCAACTGCCAAAGTACAAAAGCGTAGCGATGTCGGAAAGTATGCGTACCAGCAGTTTCTTGAAATCCTGTCTCCACTATTTGATTCAGTCGCTCATATTGTTGTAAAGCCGCTTCATAATCACCAAGTGTCATTAAGATAAAGGCATAATCATCCGTACTCCGAAAATCTCTATTGCCCAATTCAAATTGTCGTTCGTAAAAAGGGAGTGCTTCCGCAAATCTCTGCTGACACTTTAGGGTAAATCCTACAGTTGAATTGGCTAGCCGCGAGTTGGGATGCAATTCATGGTATTTTCTATAGACTATTTCCGCTTTTTCCAGTTCATCGATTTCGATAAATAAACCGCCTAATGCTTGATACATACTCCTGTTTTCGTCCACATCGCTAGTACTATTAGGATTTAGGGCAATCGTCTTTAATAATAAAGGAATTGCCTTATCGTAATCCTTCTCAATTCCTTGATAATAAGCTGCCAAATACCACAAGGCATCTTGGTTGTTGGGGGCAATTGCTAAGGCTTTTTTCGCACTATTTTTACCTAATTCAAATTGTCCTTTTTGCCAGTAGACTTTCCCTTGCAAACTGTGGGCTTCATCGTTTAAATCATTCATTGACAATGCTTTTTGCGTATAAACCAAAACGGAATCTAAAGCACTTTCACCGTATCCAATAAACTGTCTAATATACCATACATTCCCCATTTCCACGTAGAAATCATCGTAACTCCCATCTATGGTAATGGCTTTTTCTAGTTTGCTATCGGCGATAGTAATCAGGCTACTGTCTCTGGTGTGTACCCAGTTTCTTAAATCTTCTTTAGCACTTAAGTAAAAATCGTAAGCCGCAATATCCGTACTCAATTGGGTTTCCAATTTTAGTTGTTCTGCGGGAGTTAATTTTGCTTGCAACGCTTTAGAAACGACCGTAGCAATTTTACTTTGGATGGCAAAAACATCGGTGATTTGTTCATCGTAGGTTTCTGCCCACAAGTGCTCGTCCGTATCGGCATCAATCAATTGCGCAATAATGCGGACTTTATCTTTGTCTCGATAAACGGTGCCTTCCAAGATATGCTGTACTTTGAGTTCTTTGGCAATTTCGGGAATAGGCTTCGGATTATCTCGATAAATCAAAACCGAGGTCATCGAAGTCACCCGTAAATTACCGATTTGCGCCAATTTACTCCGAATGGCTTCTACCATGCCATCGGCAAAGTAAATTTGGTCTTGTTGAGGGCTCAAATCTCGAAAGGGCAAAACAGCAATGGATTTCTCCATTTGCTCAATGTTATCTTTATTAGTAATCGTGGTATGATGCTTTTGAGTTTGATTAAAAAAGAAGAACACACCTGCTAATATCCCCACCAAAATTGCAGGGACTATCCAACGGAGATGAGTCGTTGATTTTGTTTTCGTTGGCGGTTTGACCTTTCCCTGCATCTCCGATTTTTTCGGAACGATAAACCCATCGTTTGCCAAAGCAAAAATTTCCATCGACTTATTCACATTTTTAAACTCAAATTCACCAACTGGCGTAATATCAAAAATTGTCTGATTGGCAATATCTCTTTTAATTCTTTTGGAAAATAAGACCGCTCCCGCTACACCTAACGACTCAATTCGAGACGCAATATTGACACTATCGCCATAGACATTTCCTTTTTCAAAAAAGACATCGCCACTGTGTAAACCAATCCGAACGGGTACTTTAGGGTTTTCTTGGAAAAGGAGTTGCACTCCTTTAGCGCAAGTCATCGCATCGACGGTACTATTAAACGTACACAAACAACCATCTCCGTAATAATTGATGATTTCCCCATGATGAAGGGATACTTGTTCCTCCAAAGTTGTGCGGAATTTTTCCAGATTTTGGCGCGCTTGCACTTCGTCGATTTGCATCATCGCCGTGTAGCCAACAATATCGGCAAATAAAATGGCGGCGAGTTTTCTCTTTTTACTCATTGGGGTTTATTTTTAATAGCCTGCCCACCCACTTCGTGGTTCTCTCAGTTGAAAGTCTCCTAGACTTTCATCCCTTCCTTCGGTCGGGAACCGTTCGTTCATTATTTGAGGTGTAGCTTCTATGAATTCAACAAGGTACAAAAACTTGTTAGGAATAATGGTAGGTCAATTAAAGAAAGAGCAATATCAAGGGAATTTTGAGAAAGACCTAAAGTTATTTGTGAAAAAACTGGATTTTTTGTATTGAAAATACATCAATTGATAGTTTTTTGATAACTGCCAACTTTACAGGTCTCTACCTGCTTCGGATTCTTTTAAAAAAATGCTGCCACTTTTTTGCTGTAAAATGAGCGGATAATAGGGAGGCTTATTACTAGAAAATAGAATAAATACCTATTTTTGCAACCTATATTTAGTCTAAATAAATACTGTGAATTATTTTTGACATGACAAAAAGATTACGCTTACTACTGTTACTCCTCCCATTTGGAGTTGTAACTACTTCCGCATCGGTTATTGAGGGTACAGTTACCGACCAAAATAATTCGCCCCTCATTGGGGCGACTGTTTTATTAAAGGGGACGAATATCGGTGCGGCAACGGACGTTAACGGACAATACCGCATCAAAGATATTGTAGCAGGCAGGTATGTTTTAGAAGTGGCGAGTTTAGGATACCAAACTTTAGAGAAAGCGGTGGCTTTGGTGAAAGGACAGACTTTAACTCATAACTTCACGCTCGAAGAAGACTTGGCGAATCTCGAAGAAGTCGTCGTTACGGGTAAGTCCGAAAGCAAAAAATTGTCCGAAAACCCCATTCAAATTTCTTCTATTGATGTCGTAAAATTACAAAGTGAATCTGCCGACGTGGTTTCCGTCTTAGATAGAACCTCGGGCGTTCGGGTGCGTCAATCGGGTGGCTTGGGCAGTTCTACCACTATCCAATTGAATGGTTTGACGGGACTAGCTGTCCGTACTTATTATGATGGAATTCCGCTAGAATTATTTGGTGGCAGTATTCAGTTGAACAACATTCCCGTTAATGCTATCCAACGGGTGGACGTTTATAAAGGCGTGATGCCTGTGGACGTGGGAACGGACGCCCTAGCTGGTGGTATCAACGTCAAGTGACGGGGAGCATTGATATGCAAAATTGATGGACTGCCTGCGCTATCCGTTTTTGGTTCTGCTGGGATTAATTTCTTGGACGGAACGCCTTATTTTGCCATTTCTAACCCGGAAGTCAACGCTTATTACAAATATGACGATGCGACAAGTTCCGTTACGAAAGTGTTTGATATGACGGGTGCAAATATCATCAGAGTAGTTGATTTGTCGGCTACTGTTCAGTAAAGGTTGATAAGCGGTATTCTCAAAAATACTGCTTATCCTTCTTTCGGCCGCTAAGGATAGGGCATATTTTCATAGAATATACCCTATCCACACCCATAGCAGCAAAAACAACGCCATGCAAAAATCATCCTTCAAAATTACAGAAATGGATTGTCCTTCGGAGGAGAATCTAATTCGGATGAAACTGGGAGACTTAGCAGGCATCAAACATTTAGATTTTGACATCCCAAATCGGGCGTTAGTCGTTTTTCACAAAGGGGATGTAACGCTGGTTGAAACGGCACTTGGCGAACTAAACTTAGGGGCTACCCTACTCCATTCCGAAATAAGCACCAAAACGGAGTTCTCTACCGACCACAACCAAAGAAAGCTATTATGGACGGTACTGCTCATCAATTTTTCTTTCTTTGTAATAGAAATGACGACGGGTTGGTTATCTAAATCTATGGGTTTAGTGGCGGATAGCTTGGATATGCTAGCAGACGCTTTGGTGTATGGCCTTAGTCTGTACGCCGTTGGCGGAACGGTGGCTAAGAAAAAAAACGTGGCAAAAATGGCGGGCTATTTTCAAATTATACTAGCTGCAATTGGGTTGGTAGAGGTATTGCGCCGTTTTTTTGGTGCTGCCCAAATGCCCGATTTTTTGACGATGATAATCGTTTCAATTTTGGCACTTACTGCCAATGGTATTTGCTTGTACTTATTGCAAAAATCAAAAAATAAAGAAGAAGCCCACATCCAAGCCAGTGCTATCTTTACTTCTAACGATATTATCATTAACCTTGGGGTCATTGCGGCGGCTTTGTTGGTCAACTGGCTCCACTCTCCCCTACCCGATTTGCTCGTTGGAATTGTTGTTTTTGTGGTAGTAATGCGGGGGGCGTTGCGAATTTTACAGTTGGCTAGGTAGTCGATTTTCAAATGGCGGTTGAAATGGATAAATACCGCTTATTCTTCCTTAGAAAACGAGGATAAACAGTACGAACAAAAAATAACATCTATGCCTTTCTCCTTACCACCTTTACAAACAGGCTCATCTATTTGGTACGGCCCCACTTTAAACAACCAAAAAGAGAAATGGATTATCTATCTTAATGAAACAGAAATAAACGAGTTGGAAACTGCTTTGCGACAATTCCAACAAAATGAAAATACTATTGGAAAAATGACCCAAGGCGACTTTCCATTACCCAATTTGGGTAAGAAATTAGCTCGATTAAAAACACAACTAATTCAAGGTATTGGCTTTTTTCTCCTAAAAGGACTGCCAGTAGAACGCTACTCGGAAAAAGAGGCAGCGACTATTTTTTTTGGCATTGGCACACATATCGGCAATGCTCGTTCCCAAAATGCTCAAGGACACGTTCTCGGACAGGTAAAAAATGTTGGACTGGATAGTACCGACCCCAAAGTTCGATTGTACCAAACACAGGAACGACAAACCTTTCACACCGATTCTTGCGACGTAGTTGGTTTATTGTGTATGCAGCCCGCAAAAGAAGGTGGATTATCCTTATTAGTGAGTGCTAATACGGTGTTTAACGAAATGCGGCAACGGCGACCCGATTTATTGGAACTGCTATTACAACCCATTGCGACCGACCGACGGGGCGAAGTGCCCGAGGGAATGTTACCCTACTTGCTGATTCCCGTTTTTAGTTATTTCCATCAGAAAATCACGCCTTTTTATCAGCGGCAATACATCGAATCGGCACAGCGTTTTGCCGATGCCCCGAGGTTGACATTCAAACACATCGAAGCCTTAGATTTATTTGACGAACTTTGTAATTCCCCTAATTTGCACTTGACCATGTTGTTAGAAAAGGGCGATATGCAGTTTGTGTATAACCACGCCATGCTACACGATAGAACGGCCTTCGTTGATTTTGAGGATATTAACAAACGGAGATATTTAGCTCGATTGTGGTTATCGGTAGTGGGTGATAGGCCGTTGCCCGACGTATTTGCCAGTCGATTTGGGTCGGTGGAAGTTGGCAATCGAGGAGGGATTATGGTAAAAGGGACGCAGTTGACAGTTCCTTGGTTTTAATTATACCTCAATTTCTACAAAAAAAGGCGACTTCTGCTTTTACGAGCTTCTCTTTTGGACGGTCAACCCCTCGAAATAAAACTATTACTTTCCCGCTATTCCTCGTTAAGAGGCCAAGGCGGGTTCGTAGAGGGCTTTCATTTCTCGTTCGACTTGTGCTATCCAATCGTCCAGTCGTTCTTCGGTTAGTTCTGCTTGATTATCTTCGTCGATAGCCAGTCCCCAAAAGAGCTTCTCGTTGAATACGCCAATACAGTCAATATCGTCGTCGTAGCCTTCTCTCGACCAAAATCCGATAACTTTTCCACCGTTCCCTTGAATGATTTTTCCTAAAATACCCAAACCATCCACAAAATACTCGGCGTATCCGTATTGGTCGCCCAAACCGTACATAGCTACCACTTTCCCCGTAAAATCAATGGTTTTAAAATCATCAAAAAAGTCTTCAAAATCACTTTGCAAGTCACCATCGTACCAAGTGGGTAAGCCTAAAAAGATAAAATCGTACTGGGCGTAATCTTGTACGCTCATATCACAAGCTTCAATGGAAGTCAATTCCGTTAGCTGCCATTTTTCGGTGAATAAATTGGTGATTTCTTCCGTATTGCCCGTATCTGACCCCCAAAACAATCCAACCTTTAAATCTTTAATTGCACTCATCTTAATAGTTGCTATTTAGACTAATTAAAAATAAAAACAAAAATAGAGGAATCAAGGTAGTTTTCAAAATTATTGATGAGTTGGAAAGATGTTAGAATGTAATGGGCAAGTAAAGTTTGAATAGTTTATCTACTACCCCTACTACCCGTTCGGCGACATCCCAATTGTATGCGTCTGTTTATTCCGTTTTACGTAGCTTTTATTCCGTTTTGCGTAGTTGAACCTTGAACAGCTTTGATTATTATTGCCAAAATATTTATTATTTAGATTTATTCTAAATAAATTTGAGTGTTTAACGAAAAGCATTTATTATATGACCAATTCTCCACCAAAAAATGGCATCGCCCGATTGCTAGAAATTGCGGGTAGGAAAAAGCTATTGCTGGTACTATCTGCTGTGCTAGTGACTCTCCACGCTGCGCTGGCCTTGGTGCCCTACATTTTGGTTTTTTACATCTTGCAGCAATTGGTCAATCCGCCATTGGACAGCAATCAAATTCAACAATACCTAATTTACGCAGCCTTAGCGGGTGGATTGAGTTACCTACTATTATACGCCTCGGGGATGGCCTCCCACGTAGCGGCATTCAATATTTTGTACGAATTGCGTAAGCAAACGGCGGCTAAATTGGGCAAAGTACCTTTGGGCTTTGTGCAAAACTTTTGGTCGGGTGCTCTGAAAAAAATTGTGGCGGAACAGGATTTATTACGAGAGAGAGGTAATCATGTAAATCTTGTAATCCTGTCCAAGAAGTTATGTTAATTCTGTCACAGAACTTTAGATGGTCAGTAAAAAAATTGATAGAAGGTGGGGCACACTTTCAAAGTGTACCCCACCTTCGGCACCGAGAATATCAATTTTTTATCTGACGTTTATTAGACGTTAACAATCAAGCCATCAGACAATTAAACAATAAAAATTAGAACAATGAACCCTTTACATTTAAAAATTATCTACATGGTCTTTTATGTTGCCTTTGGAGTGATTAGAAGGCCACACGAAAAGGCACAAAAAGCCAATAAAATTGTCAACGACCAAAAGACGACTTTGGAAAAGGTTTTGCTATTTGCTACTATGCTAGGGATGATGTTATTTCCTTTACTGTACATCTTTTCCCCGTGGCTCAATTTTGCCAATTATCAGCCGCCCGTTTGGGTACCTATCATGGGGTTGTTGTTGATGCCTTTTACCCTTTGGTTATTTTATCGGTCGCACAAAGATTTGGGACAGAATTGGTCGGTGAGTTTGGAAGTGCGAGATAAGCATACCCTCATTACCGATGGGGTTTACAAAAAGGTACGGCATCCGATGTACACGGCTATTTGGTTATGGGTCATCGTACAGGCTTTGGTATTGTCCAATTATATCGGAGGACTGTCGGGAATAGTTGGATTTGGCGCGCTGTACTTTCTACGGGTTTACAAAGAAGAAGCCATGATGATTGTGGAATTTGGCCCACAATACGAGCAGTATATGTCGCAGACGGGGCGTTTGATTCCTAAGTTTTAAGCATAGAAAACAGCCTATTGGTTCCTAAACAAAGGAATCGCTTTTTCACCAGCATTGCTACATCTGACCATCCAAGCCATAGTGTGTTGCTGGGGTACATTCCGCACGAGCGTATCCGTAATACGATTGAGCCAAATGGCATCAAAAGCACCACCTGTAGTAATCTTGACGCGCCATTCTTGCGGCTGCCAATCAGGTTTATCCTTTGGAATAAAGACTTGTGCATCAAGATAGGCAACTACCTCCGCTTCATTTTGGATAGCCAGCCAGATAGGTTCGGAAACGTGTTCAATGCTGCGTTCGTTGCGCTGACTACCCCAAGCAATTTTTACATCACAGCCATTGCGGATAGCTTGAACTAATTGGACTCTACTTCCGTAAACCGTATTACCCTGTTTATCGTTTTTAAAAACAGTTTTCCAATCTTGACAAGTATTCCTATTGGGGTTTTGCCAAAGACTAAACGCCAATAATCCAAGAATGACCACTAACAAAATACTAGAAAAAACACCATTTTTCATCATTCCAATCTTTTTTGACAAATTTAGTAGAAGCCGTTAGTAGATTTTGTCAATAAATTGTGAATGAGACGTTAATGGAATGGCTCTATTAGGATAGATGCTAGCTCCAAAGGTGGGTGATACTTTGAAAGTATCACCCACCTTATAAAAACATAAATCTATGCAAGATAATTGGTTACAAATGTGGAATAACCGCTACCAAGAACCCACTTACGCCTACGGCATTGAACCCAACGTTTACCTCAAAGAAAAACTGGATAAATTAGGGAATGGGTCGATATTATTCGGCGCCGAAGGCGAAGGACGCAATGCCCTCTACGCCGCCAAAACGGGCTGGGATACCCACGCCTTTGACATCAGCAAATCGGGGAAACAAAAAGCCCTACAATTAGCAAAAGACAACGGAGTACCCTTAAACTACCAAGTCGGTCAATTGCCCGATTTGTCTTTTCAGGCCGAACAATTTGATGTAATTGCCCTAATTTATGCGCACTTTCCACCCGATATTAGGTCCCCATACCACCGCCAATTGGGTCAATTACTCAAAAAGGGAGGGCATGTAATTTTGGAGGCTTTTGGTAAAAATCATTTGCCGTACCGAGCGGCGAATCCTAAGGTCGGTGGACCTGGCAACTTAGACTTTTTGTTTTCTGTGGAAGAAATTCGAGCCGATTTTGCCAATTTTGAGATTATTGAATTGGTAGAAAAAGAAGTTGCATTGGCGGAAGGTTTATACCACAATGGAAAGGGTTCGGTAGTGCGGTTTGTGGGGCAGAAACTTTAGTGTAGCATAATCCAGTCGTGTACTAAGGCGGTTGAAGATGGGTGCTACTTTCAAAGTCTATTGACACCTCACATCTTTTTAGAGATGAAAAGGTGCATCGCACCGGTAACATTTGTATCGAAAGTTGGTCAAAATGCTTCAAAGGTGCAGCGCACCGACCACATTTGTTAAAAATAAGGTTCAATGCGAACGGTGCGCTGCACCTTTGAG
>JBCCQK010000212.1:0-12789 GCA_039024375.1 Bacteroidota bacterium | reverse complement strand
TAGACATTTTGCTATCTTCCGTTTTAACACATGAGATTGTTCTTTATAAGAACAATGGTTCAGGTAGTTTTAATCTCGATTTATCTATTACTGTTGAAGGAGGGGCAGTGACCTCTATTGCTTCTGCTGACCTTAATGGAGATGGGCATAAAGATATTTTATCTGGCTCATATTTAGACCAAAAAATTGCATGGTTTGAAAATGATGGGAATAATAGCTTTTCTACAGAAAAAATAATTTCTAAAAATTCAGGTCAAGCAAATATAGCTGCAATAATTGATTTAGATTTGGACAATGATATGGATATTGTTGTTCTTACCAATAAACTAATCTGGTATAAAAATAATGGTAAAGGTGATTTCTCTAGCCCAGAAACACTATCTCATTCCATAAATACACCTTCATCTATTCTTTTTACGCACCTCGATAATGATAATACACTAGATATTATCAGTACTAGTAATAGCTGGAGTGATAACATATCATGGTTTAGAAAGTCCAAATCAGAACAATTTGAAGAGCAAATAGCCTTTACATGGAAAAAAGGCAGTTGGTCTATTTTTCCTGAAGATTTAGATGACGATAATGATAATGATATTCTTTGCGCTTCATTTTCACATGATGAAGTGTTTTGGCTTGAAAATGATAGTCGCGGTAACTTCATTAAAAAAGAACTTGCTACAACCTTAACTGATTGGGCGTCTTTAGTTTACGCTATTGATTTAGATGGCGACGGAAAGCCTGATATCATCTCTGCATCTAAGAATGATAATAAGATAGCATGGTATAAAAGTGATGGTAATGGTAACTTTTCAAACCAGAAAATTATTTCAACATCAGCAAGAGAAGTCATAAGCGTTTACGCCATTGATTTGGACAATGACGGGGATAATGATGTGATTTCTGCATCTAAGAATGATAATAAGATAGCATGGTATGAAAATGACGGATATGGAAATTTTTCTAACCAAAAAGTTATATCAAATAAAGTAAACAAAGCTTCATGTGTTTATGCAATTGATTTAGACAATGATGGAGATAAGGATATAATTTCTGCTTCCCCTAAAGCTGGAATAGCATGGTATGAAAATGATGGAAATGGAGATTTTTCTAACCAAAAAATTATTTCACCCCTAATTGAGGGAGCGATTCGTATTTTTGCTGGTGACTTAGACAATGATGGATATAATGATGTAGTTTCTGCTTCTATTGATAATAAAATAGTGTGGTATAAAAATGATAAAAATGGAAATTTCTCTAACAGAAAAATTATATCAAATAAGGTAAAAGGAGCATCATGTGTCTATGTAATTGACTTAGACGAGGATGGCGATAGTGATGTAGTTTCTGCTTCCTCTTTTGATGATAAGATAGCATGGTACAAAAATGATGGAAATGGAAATTTCTCCAGTCAAAATATTATTTCAACAACCGCCGATGGAGCGTCTTATATTTCGGGTGCTGACCTAGATAATGATGGAGACAACGATTTAATCTCCGTTTCTTTCGGAGATGATAAAGTTGCTTGGTATGAAAATATGGGAAGTGGAAGTTTTGCTGAAGAAAAAATTATTTCAAGACAAGCTAAGGGAGCGACCTCTATTTTTGCCGCCGACCTAAATGGCGATGGGAATGTCGATATACTTTCCTCTTCTTGGCAAGATGATAAAATAGCATGGTATGAAAATCTAGTAGTAAAAAGAAAATAACTTTAATTACAAACTTCACTTTTGTTTGACATTGCCTATTAATGGAACCATATGTATTTAACTCTTTTTATGGATGTAAGCATCATTTCTATTTTTAATATCAATGGGAGCATCTGTTTGCATGTGCGTTGTAGGAAATTAACCAAAAGAAAAAAATAAGGTAACGAACCGCCAAAATTGCATCTGCATTCGTTGTCAGCAAAAGCTGCTAACGCCGCTGATGCGAGCCCATTGTTGCCAATTGAAAGAAAAAAATAACAATGCAAAATATCGGAATCTTAGTAGTCTGCTTATCTATTATGTCTTGTAATCATCATGAAAATATGATGAAAGATTCAAAATACGTGTTTGAAAAAGAAAACTTCGAAGATTTATCTAATGAAGATAAAGAAAGTCTTATTTCACTATTTGGGCTCATTACCGATAGTATAAATGCTTTTGTACCACTAAATTTAAAAGATGCATATTGGACAAAAATTCATGGTGAAAAGAGGGAGAGAATGAATTACAAATATATGAATGATTGTACTGGATTCAGACTACTTTCAAAAGATTCAGTTATTATTTCAAAAGGAAGTCAATTAAGGTCAAAATTAGTCGATATGGTGAGTAAAGTAGATTCTACTAATTTTAATTATATTGAAGTTTGCAACTATGGACCAAGCAAAAAACCAAGAATTTATTATAGAATAAAAAACGAAGTAGTTAAAGGAAAATATTCTTATCATTTAGTGCGTCATGCTATAAGTAATGGCGACCACAGTAAACCGAAATATGAAATTGAGAATATCGAAGAAGAGTTAATTAAGCTCCAAGAGATAGTTGATGGGATAGTATATGAAATAGGAGTATCTTCTGAAATAGGCTTCTTTGATTAAAAAGAAAAAACTGGCTATAACATTAAAGGGGCATAGTCGAGTTCACACCCGACAATGACCCTTTGTTGAACAATTCATGGCTAACGTAACAATTCTTCCTATTGACGGGCAAACGGCTAAGTTGTATGGAATTAATAAGAATTGCTTGAAACGAGCAGGAAAACCAATTCATGAAAATGATATTTGGATTGCTGCGGTTGCACAACGGGCGAATATTCCATTAATGACCAATGATAAGCACTTTCAGTAAATTGACAATCTTACATTAGTGTAGAAGTTACCTCCCCAAATAAACAAACGGCACCGTATAAAAAGTCATATCTAAATAAATGGCCTCACTCCCACGTAAGTTCCGAAAATAAATTATCTAGTAAATTAGATAACTTTTCTTGCGTTTCGGGACCACTCTGATTAGTAATGATAGATATACCTAAATCGTACTTCGGAGCAATCATCAAGAAATTTTGGGTGCCGAAGGCGCCCCCGTGAATGGTATAAAAAGTGCCATCTTCTGGATTATTAAACATAGGCCACAAATACGCCATTTGTATATTTGGGTTCGAATAAAGTAGCTTCTTTGATGTTTTTACCACTTCATTTTGCGCTTCCAATTGGAATCGTATGTAATTGAGTAAATCTGGAATCGTTGATTTAATTCCGCTACCTGCTCCCCATAACGGATTGGCGAAATGAGGAACTAGTTGATTGGTCTCACCGTACCCATTGGCCAAGCGAAGCGTATCCTTGCCAGATAATTGCACCTTAGTATCTTTCATTCCCGCCTTTTTACAAATGTACTTTTGCAGTAATTGCTCGTAGGGCATTGCATAGATGTTTTCGAGGATATGGGCAATTAATTCAACGTTCGCATTGGCATAAGCATAACTTGTACCCGGTTCTACTTCAAGGTCAATCGAGGCTAAATCGTTGAGGAAGGCGGCTTTGTTGTATTGTTTTTCAATCTCGTTAATCCGAAAGGGAAGGGTCTCGTCGATGACGCTAAATAAGTCGTTGATGGTAGTTGGAAAAAATCGAGGTAAACCCGCCGTGTGGGTCAGTAGGTGTTTGATGCGGATTGGTTTTTCTCCGAAGGCTAGATTAGGATAGGGAGCATCCAAATATTTTCTAATATCTTCTTCCACTGTCAGTTTCTTATCAACGACAGCTTGCGCCACCAATATCCCCGCAAACGATTTACTAACCGAAGCAATTTCGTAAATAGTAGCATCGGTTGGCGTATTTTTCTTCCCTTTATCTAATTCCCCAAGATGTTGAGTGTAGGTTTTTCCATCCTTATAAACCCCGATAGATACAGCGTTAATTTTGGGGTCGCTTAGGAAGGATGCTGCGTTTTCTTGCAATATTTTTTTTACTGCGGGAACCGCTTTATCAGCTACTGCTTCTTTGGGTTGGCCACTACAGTTTATCATGGTAAGTCCCACTATGAACAGAATTATTTTTTTCATGGTACTAGTTTTATTTCGTCATCTCTTATTTTACCGTTTTTCTTTTGCTTAAAATTACTGCTTTGGCAGTAAAATTTACGCTTTAATTTTCTTTTTTATAAAAAAATCTTACTTTTACCGTCAAAGCAGTAAAAATGAATATGTCTGAAATAGGAAAAATCGCCCGCTATCACCGAAAAATTAGTGGTTTATCAAGAGTCGATTGCGCTCGTTTGGCGGGAATTGGCAAGACGGCGATTTACGATATTGAACACGGGAAAGATACCGTTCAGTTTAAGACGATTTATAAATTGTTTGCGGTGTTAAACATTCGATTTGATTTGCAGAGTCCCTTGATGAAAAACTATAGAAATGAGAAAAGCTAGGGTGTATATGCAAGATAAATTAGCGGGTTTTCTAACGGAATTATCCAACCGAAACACCTATACTTTTGAGTATATTGAAACTTATGAAGGACTGCCCATTTCCTTGGCGATGCCTGTGGAACAACAATCATTCTCTTTTAATAGATTCCCACCTTTTTTTGACGGTGTGTTACCCGAAGGAATGATGTTGGAAGGCTTACTCCGACAATTGAAAATTGATAAAAAAGATTATTTTGCTCAGCTATTAGCCGTTGGTGAGGATTTAGTGGGGGCCGTTACGGTAAAACCGATGGACGATGAATAGGTGTCCTATTTCTTACGAACTTTGTGGCGATAATCCATACGCCTTCGCTGGACTGAAGCGGTTACACAAATCGTTGACTTCTCTAAAGCCCTTACCTTTTTCTGCGCACGAACAGAGAAAAGAAGCGGCTACAAGAATGAAGCGAATGTCCATTCAAGGCGTTCAACCTAAATTAAGCGCCAACTTGAATATTAAAGAATCGACTTTCGAAATTGTCAATCAAAAGGGATATTTCATTATTAAACCGCAGAGTGACATTTACACGCAAGTACCCGAAAATGAGGATGTAAGCATGAGAATGGCGAAAGCGATAGGCATTGAAGTACCACTTCATGGAATGGTATATAGCAAAGATGGTAGCCTTAGCTATTTTATCAAAAGGTTTGATAGAGTAAGGCGAAATCAAAAACTGCCCGTTGAAGATTTAGCGCAGTTAGCAGAACTGGATAGAGACACGAAATACAATTTTACCATCGAAAAAATTATCCAACTAATTGATAGATTTTGCACTTTTCCATCGATTGAAAAAATCAAGTTTTTTAAACTGGTGCTTTTTTCTTTTGTCATTGGAAATGAGGACATGCACCTTAAAAACTTTTCGTTGATTACTCGAAAAAATAAAGTTGAATTTTCGCCCGCTTATGATTTACTGAATAGCACTTTAGCGATGGACGGTGCAGAGGAAGAAATGGCGCTCAGGCTAGCTGGTAAAAAGAGTCGATTTAGAAGACGAGAATTGATAGATTATTTGGGAAAAGAACGATTAGGGTTGAATGTAGGAACCATTAGCCAAGTAGAAAAAGATTTTCAAAAAGTGCTACCAATTTGGGAAAAGCTGCTCCGTAGTAGTTTCTTAGATAAAGAACGGCAAGTTCAATACCTCGATTTAATAAAAGAACGATTTCGACGGCTTGAATGGATAAGTTAAAAATAAACTCGTTTTTCCTATTTAAATACTCCTTTACTACATTTGCGTCCCTCCCCAAAAGTATCAACATCACCCACACTCATTAAGTACCGTATCTTGCAGTCATCCACTTTTGTAAAAAACGTCGTTGTTTTCAGTTGCCTACTATTTTTGCTCAGTTGTTCTACAGAACCCAAAGAAAAAACGCCAACGGGGCCACCCAAAAATCCTCACTTTCAAGCATTCCTCCAAACCTATTTACACCAATTTGATTCTTTGCGACAAGCAACCCAAACGCCCGGTGCAAGCATAGCGATTGTACGAGATACCAAAGTCGTACACCTTGCGGGCTACGGTGTCAAAAATAGCTATTCGGAGGATTCGGTGGACGTTCATACCGTATTTCGTATCGGTTCTTTGTCCAAAGGTTTTGCGGCGGTCTTAGCGGGACAATTAGTAGCGCAGCAACGACTAAAATGGACGGACAAAGTACGTCGATTTGTCCCCCAGTTTCAATTGAAGGATTCGGCGCAAACGCAGCGTATTAATTTGTTACACGTTTTATCCCAATCGACGGGTTTACCTTACCACGCTTACACCAATTTGGTAGAAGCAAATGTAGATATTCGAACCATCGCCCAAGAATTTCGAAAGGTCAATTTAATCAGTAAAGAAGGAGAAATTTACGCCTACCAAAACGCGGCATTCAGCCTTATTGAACCTATTTTAGAAGAAGCTACTGAGCAGAACTTAACGGCTCTTTTTCAAAAACAACTGCTCGACCCTTTGGGAATGACGGCCACTACTACTGACTACGAGTCGTTGATTGGGGCGGGTAATCTTGCTTTTCCTCACTCGAACGGCGAAAATGGTTGGCAACCCAGAAAAATTTCTCAAAAATACTACAATGCCATTCCCGCAGGTGGCATTAACGCTAGCATTTCAGATATGGCTCAATGGCTGCTTTTATTACTGGGGAATCGCCCCGACATCGTTGACCCTCAAACATTAGAAACTGTCTTTCAACCAAGGATTAATACCAACAACCAACGCCGCTATTTTCACGATTGGCCCATGGTTGAAACGTCCTACTACGGTTTAGGCTGGCGTATTCTGACCAACGCAACCGATACGTTAATGTATCACGGTGGCTACGTCAATGGCTACCGAGGGGAAATCCTGCTTCATCCCAAAGAAAAATTGGGTATTTGTGTGCTTGCGAATGCGCCTACGGAATTGACCAATCGGGCCGTTCCGATGTTTTTGGAGGTTTTGGAAGGGAAGCGGGATTCCATTCGAGCTTGGGAGGGTAAGAGGATGAGGTGATAAGGTGGATGAGGCTGATAAGGTTTATTGGGTTTAGCACCTGATACGCCTAATGAACCCTATTAGCCTTATCTACCTTGAACCCCTCCTCCACAGAAATTAACAAATATTTCAAATTTTCCTTCCGAAAAAGCACCGATTATCCTTGAATTAAATCGTACTTTTGCAGTCATTTTAGGGTTTTTGGTTCATAAGGTAAGACCCGAAAAGCAGGTTGTGCTAATTAGAAGTATAAGTGCTTGGTTCTCGGTACTTTGAAATTTCTAATTTGGCATTTTAAACCAGCCCGCACAGCAGTCTGGCGGGTTTTAGATTTAACTAAGAAGATTCATACCATGATTTCAGTAAACGAATTAGGTGTTCAATTTGGGAAAAGAGTGTTGTTCGACGAGGTAAACTTGAAGTTCAATCAAGGTAACTGCTACGGCGTGATTGGCGCCAACGGGGCGGGGAAGTCCACTTTTATGAAAGTGATGACGGGGGAGTTGCATCCCAATCGAGGGTCGGTGACGATTCAACCGGGGCAGCGAGTAGCCGTTTTGAAACAGAACCACTTCGAATTCGAGGAAAATACCGTTTTAGATACGGTGATGATGGGGCATAAAGAAATGTTCGACATTGCAACGGAAAAGAATGCTATTTATATGAACCCCGATGCGACCGACGAAGATGGACTGAGAGCGGCGGATTTGGAAAACAAGTACGGAGAAATGGGCGGCTGGACGGCCGAAAGCGATGCGGCAGAACTATTAAGCCACATGGGCGTGAAAGAAGATTTACATTACAAGTTGATGAAAGATTTGAGCGGTCCAGAGAAGGTGAAGGTTTTATTGGCCCAAGCGCTCTTTGGTGCCCCAGATATTTTGATGCTGGACGAGCCGACGAACGACTTGGACGCAGAAACGGCTACTTGGTTGGCGGACTTCTTAGCGGATTTTCCCAATTTAGTTATCGTCATTTCGCACGACCGTTACTTTTTGGACATGGTCTGTACGCACATCGTGGATATTGACTTTAAGAAAATTAAAATTTTCACGGGGAACTATACTTTCTGGTACGAATCGAGTCAGTTGATGGCGCAGCAGATGGCCAACAAGAACAAAAAGATGGAGCAAAAGCGAAAAGAAATGATGGAGTTTATCCAGCGTTTCAGTGCCAATGCTTCGAAATCTCGACAGGCGACCTCGCGAAAGAAAGCCTTAGAAAAACTATCTTTAGAAGATATTCAACCCTCCACTAGAAAATACCCTTTCATCAATTTCAAACCCGAACGTTCGGTTGGCGACCAGATTTTAAAGGTCGAAAATTTGAGCAAAGTGGACCAGCACGGTGATGTGCTTTTTGCCAACGTCTCGTTCACGATGAATAAAGGCGAAAAAATTACGCTTTTGGGTCGTGAATCCGCCGCAATCACCGCTTTCTACGAAGTATTGTCAGGCAAAACCGAACCCACTTCGGGAACTATTGAGTTTGGTCAGACGATTACCAAGGCTTATTTGCCGAACGAAAACGAGGAATATTTCACGGCGGACAACGATTTGGAATTGATGGATTGGCTACGGCAGTTTTCCGAAAATAAAGATGAGCAGTTCATTCGCGGATTCTTGGGACGAATGCTGTTTTCGGGCGAAGAAGTTTACAAAAAGACGAGTGTGCTGTCGGGAGGAGAAAAAGTGCGTTGTATGCTATCGAAAGTAATGTTGGCACACCCTAATTTTCTACTAATGGATGAACCAACGAATCACTTGGATTTGGAATCCATTACGGCTTTGAATAATGCGATGAAGGATTTTCCCGGTAATATGATTTTTACTACTCACGACCACCAAATCATTTCTACAGTCTCAAATCGAATCATCGAAATTTCTCCCAACGGCATCATTGATACGCTAATGGATTTTGACGATTACATCAAATCGGATAAGATTAAAAAGCAGAAAGCGAAGTTGTACAGAGAGGTAATGGCTTAGGATTTATGAATGATGGGTGATGGGTGATGAATGATGAGTGATATATCATTCATCACCCATCACCCATCATTCATAAAAAATCAGGCACTCAGTCCCAAAAACACCAAAGCCGCCAATATCCCACCTAAGATAGGTCCCACCACTGGAATCCAACTGTAGCCCCAATCACTGTCTCCTTTCCTTGGAATAGGCAAAATAGCGTGCATAATTCTAGGCGACAAATCTCTCGCTGGATTAATGGCGTAACCCGTATTGCCGCCAAGGCTTAAACCAATTGCTAGAACCAACAAAGCAACGGGCAAACCGTCCAAAGCGCCCAAAGAGGCGGACTCCGTGCCGACCGTTGCGCCCGCAATGTAAAAACAGCCAAAGACGAGCATAAAAGTGCCAATAATCTCACCGACTAGATTGGAAAAAGTATTTCGAATAGCGGGGGCCGTAGAAAAGGTGCCCAATTTAGTGGGGCCATCGGCCGTTTCAGCGTAGTGGTCTTTATAATGAAACCACACTAGAAATGCGCCTAAAGCAGCGCCGAGAAATTGTCCCGCTAAGTAAATGGGGACTAAAGCCCAATCGAACGTTTGTGCAACGGCAAATCCGATAGTTACGGCGGGATTCAAATGCGCCGCACTGCCCGAAGAGGCCACAAAAACCCCCGAGAAAACGGCCATTCCCCAACCAATAGTGATGACCAACCAACCCGAATCTTTTCCGTTGGTCTTGTCTAGAGAAACATTGGCATTCACGCCTCCCCCCAGAAGAATTAAAATCATAGTACCCAAAAGCTCTGCTACGAAAGGTGTCATTGATGTATCGTTTTGTTTTAAAAATAGAGGCTGCCTAGAAAGAGTATAAACAAGTAAAATATAAAGTAATGGCTGTATGGTTATATTTATACAATCAGATTGAAATTTGATATAGTAATCTGTAATAATTTGTTTGAAATCCGTAGCTAACTCTAATCCGTAGCTTATTATTTTTTAGCTACGAATTTTGTTTAGCTACGGATTTTTATCACTTCTTTATCTGACGCTTTATTGTTCTGGTAACGATTTACAGTAAAACAATATAACCATTTAGCAATATAGCCATCTGGCAATATTTACTTTCAGTTATACAAATGATTTTATTTTGATGACTTTCTACACATCTCCAATGTTAAAATGGAGGGGAAATTAGGTCTTAGAAACGATTTTTCAAAAAAAATGACCCTTTTTTCAAATATTTCCTTTTCTGTCTGCTCGCTGACTTATGAGGTGTGAAGGCTCCGAAAACACCTTGTTTTGAGATTGCTTTGAAATGACGTTGTGATACTCTTGTGATATTTTTTAAAAGGAAGGAAATACTATTGTGAGAGTTATGACGGATTCATTACGAATAGGATACATGTATTTTTTTCCTATTTGCAAGCAGCCTTTTTTTCTACTAGATTTGTACCAGTCAATAGTTAAGTATCTAACTACAAACAACCGACACATTTTATGATGGACTCTTTTTCCGTTCTACTTCGTTGAAAATTATCTCCGTAGCGGTGCTATGAAGAGAATTTTCGCCTTGTATAACGAAAAAATAGCCTCATCAAAAATGGTGATTATTTATAGTTAGGTACTTATTGCAACCTTTTCTTAATAAAATGCGATTACTTATTAAGAACCATTTACAAGCAAAGGACTTTAGAGGAAATGCAGTGTAGCAAAAGATTTATAAGCTTTTTGCTAGAGTGTAATAAAGGAAAAGTGAAAAAGTAAATTTACATTTTCCAAAGACTTTCTTCAAGGAACGAATTTTATAAAAACTACTAAATCTGGGAATCATAAATGGTGTACTATGTACTAGTGGTAAGCTAGTGCTAGAACCTCAATTATTCAACAAAAATTTGTACGATTATGACACCTAACTACCAATCAGTTACCGAAGAAAAAGCAAGACGATGGTCGAACCTTTTCTTCAACAAATGTACGCTTTTCGGGCTTTTAGGCCTTTTTCTATTCGGCTACACGCCCACACACGCACAAGTAGTCATCAGCGAAGTTTTCGCCGATGGCTCGTTTGAATTAAAAAATACGGGAACGGATAACACTGATATTTCGGGCTACTGGATTTGTAATTTCCCCGCTTACCGAGCCTTGAACACTTTAACGATTGATTGTGGAGACTTAGATTTATCAGCAGGAGAGGCGGTTACCTTTTCTACGCCTGATTTCTTTAAATCAGATGATGACGAATTAGGACTGTATTCGAGAGGAGGTACCTTTGGCGTTCCTGACAACATTGTCTCTTACGTAGATTGGGGAACCAGTGGCGGTGGTCGTTCGGGCGTAGCTATGACAAAAGGCATCTGGGACGGTAATGCTGTTGCTTCCTTTCTCGTTGGGCAATCCATTAAAGTAAGCGGCGACGGCAGCGAAGCTTCGGATTGGGGGCTCAACGAAAGTCCTTCCAAATGCGCTACTATTGGTGCGCCAGCGGACCAAGTGGTCAACGCCAGATACCGCGTAACCTTTAACGCAGCGTGGAGTGCAGCGACGCACCCAACTGACTTCCCCTCGAATCCCCATTTTTCTGGATTGATTGGATTGACGCATAACAACTCGGTTAAACTATTCGAAACGGGGCAATTGGCTTCTGCGGGAATTGTGAGTATGGCCGAAACGGGTTCTAAAAGCCCTTTGACTTCCGAAATTCAAAGTTTGATTACAAGCGGTTCGGGCGGCGAATTACTTTCTGGTGGCGGCATTAGCAATAGTCCCGGTAGCGTCTCTTTTGAATTTGACATTTCCAGTTCGCACCCATTAGTTAGCTTGACTTCCATGATTGCGCCTAGTCCCGATTGGTTTGTGGCCGTCAGAGATGTCGATTTATACGCCAATAATGCGTGGGTCAATTCTGCTTCCATTGAAGTCAGCAACTACGATTCGGGGTCAGATAGCGGTGCTAGTTTTGCTTCCGCTAACCAAGCCACGGACCCTCGTGAAAATATTACAACGATTACCGATGGCCCGTTAGTTGTCAACGGCTCTATTCCAAGCATGGGAACGATTACTTTCACTCGAATTGACATGGATACGATGTGTACCGCAATGGGTGGCACGTTGACGGGTGGTCCTTTCACGTTCTGCGTGGACGGTGAGCGAGATACGATAGCAGCAGGCAGCATCACCCTTTCGGGCAATTCGGGAGCGAATAACCGATGGGTAGTTACGGACGATGCGGGCAATATTTTAGGTTTGCCAATGATGCCTTCAATGGTCAATTTTGACGACGCAGGTCCCGGCGTATGTTTTGTGTGGAACTTAGCCTTTGAAGACGGTTTGACGGGCTTGGCAGCAGGTAATAATGTGAGTCAATTATCGGGTTGTTTCAATCTATCGAATAGTATCATGGTGACGAGAAACGAACCTCAAGGCGGTACTTTAACGGGTGGTCCGTTTACGTTCTGTGTAGATGGAGAGGCAGATAATATTCCAGCGGGAAGCATCACGCTTTCAGGTAATTCTGGAGCGAATAACCGATGGGTAGTTACGGACGATGCGGGTAATATTTTGGGTTTGCCAGCAATGCCCTCAATGGTCAATTTTGACGACGCAGGTCCCGGTGTTTGCTTCGTGTGGAACTTAGCTTTTGAAGACGGATTGACGGGCTTAGTAGCGGGTAATAATGTAAGTCAACTATCGGGTTGCTTCAACCTATCGAATAGCATTATGGTGATGAGAAACGAACCTCAAGGCGGTACTTTAGCGGGTGGACCATTTACGTTCTGCGTGGACGGCGAACCCGACAATATTCCAACGGGCGGTATTACGTTGACGGGCAACACGGGCGGCAATTCGCAGTGGGTGATTACGGACGAAGCGGGTACGATTT
>JBCCQK010000211.1:0-12827 GCA_039024375.1 Bacteroidota bacterium | reverse complement strand
CCGCAGTTTACTATTTTTAGCTACGGATTTTGGCTAGCTACAGTTTACCCGTATGAGGATTTTTATCACTTTTTTATCTGACGTTCTAAACCATCATTAACTGTTGACGAATAACTGATAACGAATGACAAATAACAAATTAAAAGTAAATATTCCCGAGACGAGTCAGAAGCGGGTAGTCATTGTAGGTGGCGGATTTGCGGGTATCAACTTAGCAAAATCCTTAGCTAAGTCGGATTACCAAGTAGTCTTGGCGGATAAAAATAATTTTCACCAATTTCAGCCATTATTCTATCAAGTAGCAATGGCGGGTTTAGAACCTAGTTCGATTGCTTTTCCGCTCCGAAAGATTTTTCAGCGGAACAAAAACGTCTATATCCGAGTCACGGAAGTACTAGAAATTAATTTGGAGGAAAAACGTTTGCAAACCACTCTAGGAGTACTGAATTTCGATTATTTGGTTTTGGGAATTGGGGCAGATACCAACTTTTTTGGGAACGAAAACTTGGCTAAGCACTGCATTCCGATGAAGTCGGTTGGAGAAGCCCTATACTTGCGTAATGCTATTTTCAACGATTACGAAATGGCGCTATCTACCGACGCTTTTGAGGAAAGGCAGGGATTTATCGACGTAGTGATTGTGGGCGGTGGTCCAACGGGCGTAGAAGTAGCGGGCGCTTTGGCGGAAATGAAAAAATACGTTTTGCCGAAAGATTATCCCGAATTGGACAATAAAGAAGTGGATATTTATTTGGTACAAAGTGGCGGCCGATTATTGAAAGGAATGTCCGACGAGGCGGGGCAAAAGGCGTTGGAATATCTAACGAAATTAGGCGTTAAAGTCATCTTGAACTGTCGAGTGACCAATGTGGATGAGGAATACGTTTACATGAAAGATGGCTCAAATATTCGGACTAGAAAGGTCATTTGGGCCGCAGGAATCACAGGCAACAAGATTAAGGGCCTACCCGAATCTTGTATCGTTTGGGGCAATCGGTTGAAAGTCAATCGCTTCAACGAAATCGAAGGATTACAAGATATTTATGCCGTTGGAGACATTGCTTATATGGAAGAAGAAGCCTTCCCCAAAGGCCACCCACAGGTAGCACAAGTGGCCATCCAGCAAGCACAACATTTGGGCAAAAATCTCAAAGCAAAAGCGAAAGGGAAAACACTTAAACCATTCAAATACAAAGACTTAGGTGCCATGGCGACGATTGGGCGACACTTGGCAGTCGTTGACTTACCTCGCTTCAAAATGCAGGGTTCCTTCGCTTGGTTCATATGGTTATTTGTTCATCTATTTGCGCTCATTGGGATGCGCAACAAAGTAATTGTCTTCATCAATTGGGTGTGGAATTACTTTACTTACGACCAGTCTCTACGACTGATTATCAAAGTGAAGGAACGTGGAAAAGTGAAGACGGTCTGACTTCCCATTTCTCATTCATTCTCTATCTATTTTGTAAAAAGGAACGTAATAATCTGCTACTTCTTCTTTATCGAACTTACGCCCTGAGAACAAGCGACGTTTAAGATGTAGTAGGTGTTCACCCTCTGCTAAATTTTTCATGGGAAAATAGCAGCGCAAGCCTTTTTCGCCCAAATTTGGATGTGTATAAAACTTGCATTCGCAGCTATCGGTATATACTTGGTCATCAATCCTAATTTCCGCTAAGGAAAGAATGCCATTTTTTAGGTTAGCCAACTTTTCTAGTTCGTACTCTTTTTTGACCTTCCACCAATATGCCCGAATGCTATCGCCCTTTTCTTCCCAATAAGGCTCGTCAATGACCAGTTCCCCGTTTAACTCTTTTAGGCCCGTCAAGTCATCGACCGTTTCTCCCTTTTTTAGTTGCTTGCGCAAGGTTCGGCGTCTGCCAAAAAACGCACTCACGGCAGCCGATTCGAGCGAATCCATTTTTACAAATTCGGGGTCTTTGAACTCCTCCCCCCAGCCGTTAAAAGATACCCCTTCCTGTTTAAAAGGGGGAATTTGTTGGGTCTCTTTCAACCATTTGGCGTCCGACGAATAGGTTCTCAAAAAAAATCGACCGTAGTTGCCCGACAATTCTACACTCGGTAAACTGATTCGGTGAATAGCGGGGTGCTTACGGAATATCCCTCCCCTTCTTTCGTAGTCCAATTGGCGTTCGTCGTCGTAAAAAACGGGTTCGTAGGTTGTCATTTCGTGGGTGCTACCGTGGTGATAGACGGGGAAAAACGGATAGGCTTCCGATTCTATTTTAGGAACTAGGGTCAAAAGCAGGATGTAGGGAATAGAGACCAAAAACAGTCGTCTCGTATATTTCTCATCCCAAAAATTGTAGAGCAGTGGTCTATAAAAAAAAGAAAGCGTCATGACGCTAAAAATGCGGTAGAAAACAAAATAAATCTTGGCAATGCTCTTTTCTTTTATTTTCTTAACACCGCCCATGGTAACAAAATCAATAAAAGCAATGAGGCCCAAAAAGAGCGCCATTAGAATGAACATTCCACCCAAATTTTGGTCGTCAAAGAGGTAGGTAATGAACATCACCTCGACGAAATAGAGAATCAAAGAGAGGAAAATAAAAAAAAGCAAAAAAGTGTAGGCGAATAAGACACTAGAAAATCGTTCCAATTGCTCAATATAATCGTCAAAATCTCCGACCTGTTTTTTCAAGAATTTAGTAAAATTATCAGCGTAGTCGAAATAATCGTAATCTATTTCCGAAGAGACGTAGCGCAGTCCAATCGCCCCAATCCATAGCCCTCTGGCTAGTACATGAATCAATAAATTGAAAAAGAAAATTCGCCAACCGATGGTTAGCAAATAGGCAAAAGAACGAAAAAAAATGCCCGAAAAATAGCCATTGCCCCGATAAACCGTCAAATATTCTTCGAATCCATCGACCAAAACACGGGCTTCCCAAATCGCAAAAAGGGCAAATCCCGAAATCAACAATTCTAGTTGCCAACTCTCCTGTTGTAGCTTTTCCAGCCATTCGGTGAAAGCACTTTTTGAGATTTTAACTTTAGAGTCCTCTTCTTTCATAAGCGGAAAGATAGTAAAAAGGTGGAAAAATGAAAATGTTAACCTATCATTTGCAAAATTTTAAAAGATATTGAGTAGTTTTGTCGTTGAATAAATGGAGGCGCAATGCCTTCCTCTAAATTCGACTTTAAGACGCATCTAAATATTGATAGACCTGCCTGAGCGCATTTCTTTTTGGTGAAATGCTCGCTCAGGCATCTTTGTTTAAGAAATTAGGATTTTTGACATGGAACAAGCCTATTTTGTTCATCCCTCTTCGGTCGTTGATGAGGGGGCTGTTATTGGAAAAGGAACAAAAATTTGGCATTTTTGCCACATTTCCGCTGATGCCGTTTTAGGGGAGCACTGCAATTTGGGACAGAACGTTTTCGTTGCATCGAAAGTTATTTTAGGTAATAACGTAAAGGTGCAGAATAATGTCTCCATTTACACGGGCGTTACTTGTGGAAATGACGTCTTCTTGGGCCCTTCGATGGTTTTTACCAACGTAACCAATCCGAGAAGCGGCGTCAATCGAAGAGGTCAATATAGCGAAACGCACGTTGGTCGAGGAGCGTCTATCGGTGCCAACGCTACAATTGTTTGTGGTCACGATATTGGCGCCTACGCCTTTATCGGTGCGGGTGCGGTGGTGACCAAGAACATCCCCGCTTACGCTTTAGTCGTGGGAAATCCCGCTAAACAAATCGGTTGGATGAGTGAATACGGGCATCGACTAGCATTTGATGAAAATGGAGAAGCCGTTTGTGAAGAAAGCCAAAAACGTTATAAGTTGATAAATGGGCGGGTGGAAAAAGTGTAATAATTTAAAGAAAGCGTAATATAATGACAAAAGCAGCACAAAAGATAGAAAATCATTTAGATGCCGACGAAGCCAAATGGTTTGCCGTTTATACCAAATATAAACGAGAAAAAGTTATCAAAAAGGAGTTCGACCGACAAGGCATTGAGTCTTATTTGCCCATTCAAAAGGTGACTCGGGAGTACGCTAGCAAGCGTAAAGTGGTGGAATTACCGCTCATTAGTTGTTATATTTTTGTGAAAATTACTAAGTCGGATTACCTACGAGTGTTACAAACGGATAATGTCGTCATGTTCGTTCGCATTGCGAAAAACCTTATTTCCATTCCCGAAAAGGAAATTACCATTTTGCGACAAGTTGTGGGCGAAGGGATTCCCGTCACGGCTGAACCTTCTTCTTTTAAAAAAGGAGACTCCGTAGAAATTATCGGCGGAAATCTGACGGGCTTATTCGGAACTTTAGTGGACAATCACGGCGACAAAGAAGTCATTATCGACTTGGAATCCATGGGCTATTCGCTGCGAATGACTTTGGATGCGAAGTATTTGAGGAAATTATAGTTTTCAATGTGCAGTACCAGGTACTCATCTGCCGAAGAAACCTATGATTTGAATGGTTGTATTGTTATATGGTTATATTGCTGAGTAGCCATACAACAATACAGCCATATAACAATGTAGCCATTATTTAAACCAATTAAAAAATAGCTGAAACCAGTCGCTTTTCAAAAGCCCTAAGCTATCCCTATTCATTCCCACAAACCATCTCCGCTCTGACATTCGATAACCTAGAGGACCGAACATTAGCCAGTTGGTTAGATTGCACTTCGCCAATGTAAATTTCCATACGGTCTCGTTTCGCATCGTAGTTCCCGTAAAAGGTCATATCTGCGTTTTCAGAAACGGCCAAAGTACCCGAACCGCCTCCTCGAATCGTTCTATCTCGATTGCGATAGACGTAGCGCCAACCGTTCCACACTTTTCGTCGCAGTCGATAGGTGCTTTCCGAAACTAGCCGATAATTATAATTGCCGGGCGCCATTCGGAAGCGGAACGCCTTCTTTTTTTGGCCATCTTGCCGCAAGTCAAAGGTGTATTTCTGCTCACCGAGGTACAAGTCAATTTTTTCTCGCACTTGGCTTTCGCCCAATTGATTTGTTACGGTCAGAAAGAATCGTTGCTGCGCTGGTTGCGGCTTTTCGGTAACAACGGGCGGCGGATTATTCGAATTACCGCTATCGGGGGTCCAAACATTTCTACCAGGATAAATTTTTCGAATATAAGCGATATCCGTTGCCGATAAATCCCGATTCATACCGATTTGGTATTGGCCGTCCGTCAAGCTAGCCGATACGGGATAGTGCATGATGGAGTGAGGGTCGTAGTGAGAATACTGCGTTGTATTTCGACTGACCTTTTGAATAACGTTACTGAAAGTCGTTTGCTTATCCCAACCTTGCGTCCGATTGTAATACGCATAGACGGCCTCCTCGTCCCAAGGAATGCCACCCGAAGGATTTTGGTGCTCGTGCAATAATCCTAGGGCGTGGCCAAATTCGTGCAGAACCGTTCTTCGAAACTCGTATTCGGGCGTATTGTCGTTGAGCCATCCAAAATTCATTGTGGCTTGGCTCGGCGGTAACTGCTGCGACTGGCGGCCAATCACTGACCAAGAACTCCCATCTTGAGTAAACGAAACTCGAATGTCGGCTTGACCATAGTTAACAAAACGGAAATCAACGTTGGCGTAGCGACTCCACATTTTTGCGTAGTACTCCACTCGGTCTCGAACGAACGCACTACCGCCCAAAAATCGAACGGTAATGGTCGAGCCGTTGTCCCAGTAGAGCCCATATTGGGGTTTGTAGCCTACGGCACGGGAAGCGGCCTGCGGAATGATTTGTTGAGCCTGCCGCAACATGAAAGGGGCGACGGGCATTTCCGTACAGGTATGAATGGTTTGTGCTGGAACGATGCCTGACATTCCGAAAAGAAACAGCAGGGCTAAAAGAAAATTTCTCATAATCCTGGGGGTTTAGTCAATGAATAGTCAAGTTGGGTAGAAAAGCTTGGGCGGAACTGAAATCTGATTCGGCGGCAAAGAAAATCTTAGTAATTGTTTGATGGCTGTATTGTTTGATGGCTATATTGCTTCTAGCGTAATTCGACAATAAATACAGCATTTTGATAGACCATTAGTTCTCAATAAAAATTGTAAGGTCTCAATAGTTGCTCGTCGGGAGACAAGCGGAAAGTTATTTCAACCTCGCTCAATAAAGCGGGATTAAAATATCGATGTTCGATGTATCAAGTCTCCAGATTTGATACGAATATCCGCAGGTCTCCAGACCTGCATTGAGCACTTACTAAAAATTGAATCAGATTTTTAGTGACCTAGGACTTTTCCTACAACTTTTAGGCAGTATTGGTTAGAGCTTGTCTAAATTTCATGATTGAGGAAAAAATGAGCAAATATTGTTTTGTACTAGGCAAAAAATTTTAGCATCCTTTTGGCTGGTCTCCCGCTTGTAAGCGGGATTTACAACGTACAAAGCAGTATTTGCCACTTTTTACCAATTAATGGAATTTTGGACAAGCTCTTACTGCGTTTTTCATTCAATAAGGCATCGTGATGATAAAATGGCTTTTTTCAAAAATATGTTGCGTGGACAATTTTTTTTAACGTCTTGGTAACCCTATTCAATACCGATAAACGTCCAATAAATACCCCCGAACCCATTCTTGGTACCATTTCGCTTGAAACACTAACCAGAATTCGTACAAATCTTCTTGATTTTCGACGATACGTAGGAAGTTCCGTTTGGGGTTTGTTCGTCGCAAAGCATTGACTAACTCTTTTCGAACGGTGTGCGCTACGTCTTCCTTGGCAAAATCGTGCATCACGTGGATTTCCTCTTCGGCGGACATCTTCGGTACTTTGTAGTATTTTTTAATATTAGCCTCCAATCTTTCTATTTGAGCCTGTTGGTCAGTGCTCACTTCCACTCCTTCTTCAATATCCGCTACGGCGATAATTTCCCTCGATTGGCGGTGAACGTAGCAGATGTTTCCTGCTTGCAGTGACTTTGCGATTGCTTTGGTGAGTGATTTGTGTGCCATTGGACAAAAGTACAATTTTTGTAAATTTGAACCATTTTCATCAAAAAACAAGCCTCAAGATGAATACAGCTTTTACAAAAAAACAGGGACAATATTTGGTCTTTATTTACTATTATCAAAAACTCAACAAAGTAGCTCCAGCATTTGCAGATTTTGAAAGATATTTTAATGCTAGTCCCGCAAGCGTCAATGATATGATAAAAACATTGGTACGAAAAGAATTAATCTCCAAAGAGCGAGGAAAGGCAAGAAGTATAAGATTATTGGTTGGGAAAGAAGTGCTACCCGAGTTGGAATAATGGTCGAAATCATTCTGCTTTTTTAACATTTTATTCAGATAATTGCGGCGATAGTATCAATCCAACTACTCAATTCTACGACTTATCTTTTTTTAATACCTTGGTAAAACCACCTTTAACTTCAAATTAGTATTTAATTACTATATTTATGGAAGATTTGCTAATGTAAGGGATGAGGAATTAAATAAACTACGCAAAATGACGAGTTTATTTTTTCGATTAGCAAGGCAAATTTTTTCAGCACCCGTACGGGCGTTGAAAAAATTTAACATGAGCAAAAAGGAAGATTCGGGGAATCTTTCTTTTTGTGAACCGCAAAGCGGACGGGCTGCCTAATCGGAAAAAGAAGCCGTCAGATGTGTAGGTTATTTATTTCGTCATCCCTGAAATACGATAATAACATGGAACTAAACATTAACGGAGAAATCCGTAACGTAGAAGTGGAGGACAATATGCCTCTACTCTGGGTACTTCGGGACGAACTCAACATGACTGGAACCAAATACGGTTGTGGGGTTGCTGCTTGCGGTGCTTGTACTTGCCACATCGACGGCCAACCTACTCGAACCTGCGTTTTACCCGCATCGGCCGCCGTCGGTAAAGAAATCAAAACCATCGAAGGGATTGCGGCTAATGGTCAATTGTCGGCCATTCAAAAAGCGTGGATTGAACACCAAGTCCCCCAATGCGGCTACTGCCAATCGGGAATGATTATGGCCGCCGAGGCGCTATTGGATAACAATCCAAATCCAACCGACGAAGACATCAATCAATCCATAACGAATATTTGTCGCTGCGGAACGTACCAACGGGTTCGGGCAGCTATTCATACGGCCGCCAAATGGCGAGCCGAGGAAACAACTTTGCAGGGGTAGAGCGAGAAGTCAGACGTCAGACCACTTTGTTGTTAGAAGTCAGAACTTGCTGACGTCCATATAAAGTGGTCTTTCATCGTGACTTAGCTATTTAATTAAATTGAGAAAATCTGACTTCTGACCGTTTCGATTTATCGAAACAGTCTGACTTCTGACTTCTTTTTAAAATATATCAAAATGGGTAAATGGACACGTAGAGCATTTATTGCAACGGGTGGATTAGCGGGTGTTGGCTTAGTAGTCGGCATCGGTGGCAGTATGTACGTTAATAAAGCAATCAAAAAATATTCTGGGGAAGGTATGGGCGAAGGCGCTTCGCTTAATGCCTGGGTGCGGATTGCGCCCGACAATACCATCACCATGGCAGTGCCTCGTTCCGAGATGGGACAAGGCGTTTACACTTCTTTGCCAATGCTATTAGCGGAAGAATTGGAAGTGGACATGAATCAAATCGAAATTATTCATCCCCAACCCGAATCACCGTATGCTAACACTTTTTTCTTGGACCCTAATCCGAGAAAAGCGTACGCTAGCTATTCGATGATGGCCAAAGTAGCAGCTTTCCTTCCACTAGTTGGAACGGGTGGAAGTACATCGGTCAAAGATTTGTACGACCACCTACGGGAAATGGGTGCTACGGCTAGGGAAGCCCTTATCGCCGCCGCTGCCGAAAAATGGGGCGTTTCCGCCAAAGATTGTTCCGCCGAAAGTGCGCACGTCATTAACAGAAACACCAAAGAAAAATTCTCCTACGGCGAATTGGCCGAAGCGGCTTCCAAAGTAGAATTGGACTTTAATCCTCCTCTAAAGGAACAAAAAGACTTCAAATTACTGGGAAAACGCATCCAACGTTTAGACATTCCCGAAAAGGTAACGGGAAAGGCTGGATTTGGTATTGATGCCCGTCCCGAAGGAATGTTGGTCGCCGCTATCCGACACGCTTCCTACGTTGGGGGAACCGTGAATGGTATCACGAATGAGGACGAGGTAATGCAAATGAAAGGAGTCAAAAAAGTGGTGATGCTGGAAAATGGTTTAGGTGCTGCCGTTGTTGCGGACAATACTTGGCGGGCGAAAAACGCCGCAATGGCCTTGGATTTGTACGAAACGGCGAACGAAATGGAAGCGGTTTCTTCTTCGGATATTTCCAAAATGTTGCACGATATTGTGGCGGATGAAACCAAGATGATAGGGCAACCCGAAATGCACGGAGACGTCAAAACGGCGCTAAGTAATGCCACCAACGTCGTCGAAGCTACTTACGAAGTACCGTATCTGTCGCAATGTACAATGGAACCATTAAACTGTACCTTAGTCATCAACGGCGACCAGTGCGAAGTATGGGTAGGCCATCAAGGTGGTTCATTAGTTCGGAACGCCATTAACGAAATCACCCAGATTCCTAAAGAAAATATCAAAGTACATATCGAATACTTAGGGGGCGGTTTTGGCCGACGAGCGGAATTGGATTTTGTTAAAAAAGCGGCGATGGTCGCTAAGCAAATGCCCGGCACGCCGATTCAGTTGGTCTTCACCCGAGAAGAGGACATGAAAAATGGTATGTACCGCCCCGCCGTAGCCAGTACCTTCAAAGGAACGCTCGGCGAAGACGGTATGATTGACGCTTGGGATAATAAAATGGCCTTACAATCCGTCGGCTATTCCTCAATGATGCGGATTATGCCTGCCATGGCCGAGCCACCCGAAAAAGACCCTCAATCGGCGGAAGGAGCGGTGGAGTTACCTTATGGTCGAAACAACGTTTCCGTTCAGTTTGGACAATTGGAATTAGATGCCATGCAAGTTGGCAACTGGCGTAGTGTGGGCGCTTCCCAAAACGGCTTTTTTACCGAATCCTTTATGGACGAAATGGCGTACGCCGCTGGACAAGACCCTTATGAGTTTAGAAAAAAGCACATTCAAAAATCGGAACTGCCCGATGCGGATAGATTTTTAGCGGTTTTGAACAAAGTAGCCGACATGGCGAGCTGGTCAACGCCCTTGCCCGAAGGAAAATATCGAGGTATTTCCTTAATGAAATCTTTCGGTTCTATCGTCGGACAGGTTGCCGAAATTTCCAAAACGGGTGACAAAAAAATCAGTATAGACAAGGTCTATTGCGTCATCGATTGCGGTAGAATCGTCAATCCTGATACCGTAGAAGCACAAATGCAATCGGGCATCGTGTATGGCCTCTCGGCGGCTTTGTACGGCGAAATTACGATGGACAACGGGCAAATTGTTCAACAAAATTTCCCCCAGTACGAAATGGTGCGGATGAATACCTCGCCAACCGTAGCGGTGCACATTATGGAAGTGGACGAATATCCAGGCGGTGTAGGAGAACCTGCGACGCCCCCTGCCGCCCCTGCGCTCACGAACGCTATTTTTGCGGCGACGGGTGAGCGGGTGCGAAGTTTGCCACTGAATAAGTTGGGATATAGTTTTGTGTAAAAGATATTTGTTTTTTGAAGAGAAAGAGCGACGATTCCTTGATTGGGGGTTGTCGCTTTTTTTGTTGAATATATTTCACTTTTTTTCAAAAAAAGGCATCATTGCTTGGGGAACTGCCAAATTTACGCTACATTAGCAAACGTACTGTTACAGGCATTAAAAAATAGTACAAAAGAGAGAGAATCTAAAGGCATAACAAACGAAAGCTACTAGCTTTCATCACTCTTCAACCACCACTAAATGAAGCCTTTTTATTTAGCGATTCTCTCGCTATGGGTCAGCATCAGCTACGTGTCTGCCCAATCCACTATCCGTAATTTCACGATGCTCCAGTACAACAAAACGCTGCAAGCGCAAGACGTACCCCTCACGGGAAATCCGTTTAGCGTTTACCAACGCATCAGCGCCATTGAGCAACAAACGGCCGAATACGTCCGCTATCGCAGCCAATTCACCGAAAAGACCATTCCCGTCGTTTTTCACATTCTGCACGCCGAAGATACCCAAAAAGTAAGCGTTGAAAGCATTCAAACCCAATTGGACGCCCTCAATGCGGCTTTTGCGTTAGCAAATCCCATCGAAAACCATCCGAACGACCCGCAAGGCATTTATGCCAAAAGAGCCGTCGATACTAAAATTCGCTTCTGCCTAGCCACCGAAGATGCCGATGGAAACCCGATTGCGGGCATTCAGTACGTCCTGACTTCCGTGAAAGAATGGACGGTCACCGAGGGCATCAAACAACGTGAAAACGGAGCGGAGGCTATCACGCCCGAAGGCTTGCTAAATATCTGGGTAGCGGCTTTACCCACCGACCATGCGGGCTACGCCCAAATGCCCGAACGAGGTTCGCCTACTACTGACGGCATCGTTATGAACTACCGCTACGTGGGCAACGCCAATGACCAAAAATTCGGTATGACTTCCCTAATTTTTTGTGTGGGGCAATTCTTAAATTTGTATCCATTATCTGGACATTCTTTGGATGTTGCGTGCAGTGACGATTTTGCGGATGATACGCCGATTAGCAACAGTCGAAATAGCGGCTGCCCGTCGGGTAATCACATTTCTCTATGCGAGTACAAAAATGGAAAGCTAGTAAATGAGATGTCTATGAATTTCATGTCTGCCAATACCAACGACGATTGTAAATATATGTTTACTCTAAAACAAGCGGCCAGAATGCACGCCGTCCTAGATTCCACGGGCGCTAGAAGCGGCTTGATACGAACCCATACGTCTTGTACGAACCCAATAACCGACGTTGAGGCAAAGACAAGAAATAATCCAAAGGCGGTTTTCTCTACCAAAGCCACCTTAAACATCTATCCCAATCCCGCTACATCAAACTTGACCATTGACATCCATCATGCTCATCCTTCGACCTTAGAAATATGGACGACCGAAGGCAAGCGAGTTTTTGTGCAATCGCTCTCCGCAGAACAGGATGAAGTCCAATTAAATATTGACCTCAGTGCGTTCCCTGCGGGATTTCACCTAGTAAAAGTACAAACTGCGGACGGCATCTTAGTCGAAAAATTAACCATCGAACGCTAAGCAATTATCAATGTGCAATGAACAATTAGCAGTGAGCAATGAACAATACTGAACACGACCTACTAGGCAAAGTCTAGTAAATAATGACCTGTAAACATCCTGTCATCCTGTATTACCCTATCATCCCGTAAAACTTAAAACAATGAAAAATCAACCACCCAAGCCCAATTATTTACGATTCCCTCAACTATCTCCGACGCAGCCTCCGTCCAAACTGCGCTCGAAAACTTCACTTTACGAAATCTTTGTGCGCTCCATGAACTCCATCCCTTTGTGGTTCAAAAAAAGCGCAACACTGACACGGACTTGCTGGTTGACGCTGTGCTGGCTAGCCCAAATATCGCTAGTCGCCCAACCCATGAACAGCGCCCTCCAAACACCCTCCACCCCATCCGTAGCCGCCATGAACTTTGGCAAGCAAGCAGAGATTAACACCAACTTCTACACGGGGGCGGCGGGCTACGCCTTACCCCTCTGTGCGGTCTCCGACGCTTCGGTCAGCCACGCCGTTTCCCTAGTTTATAATAGCTCTAATCGAGTGTCCGAAGTCGCCTCCGCTATCGGTTTGGGCTGGCATCTAGCAGGAGGGGGCGGTCTCATCACGAGGCAGATTTTATCACTCGAAGACGACGATAGCAGCAAAGGCTTTTACCATCAAGGCAATAGCCTCACCAACACCCATTT
>JBCCQK010000210.1:0-12900 GCA_039024375.1 Bacteroidota bacterium | reverse complement strand
CGAAAATGTAAATTTATTTTTATCGCATTCTTGAGTAAAATTATTCATCATTTATCACTTATCACTCATTTGTCAAGCACATCAATTAGAATGACTATATTTGCCAACTCACTCAAAATATTTAAAAATCAACTTCATGGAGTACGCCACATTAGGACGAACGAATATCAAAGTAAGTAGAATCTGCCTCGGGACAATGACTTGGGGGCAGCAAAATACGGAAGCCGAAGGCCACGAACAAATGACCTATGCCCTCGACCAAGGGGTCAACTTTTGGGACACGGCCGAATTGTATTCTATTCCCGCTTCGGCTAAAACCTACGGAGCAACCGAAAAAATTATTGGAACTTGGTTTCAAAAAAATGGTAATCGGGATAAAATAATCCTGGCTTCTAAAATCGGTGGTGCTTCGCCCGGGTTACCGTGGATTCGGGGAACACAGGACTTTAGCCACAAGGCCATTTTCGACGCCGTTGAAAATAGTTTAAAACGGCTGCAAACGGATTATCTCGATTTGTACCAATTGCACTGGCCGACTCGGAAAACGAATTTTTTTGGTCGAAAAGAATACAAGCATTCTACAAGTGACCAATGGCAAGATAACTTCTTGGAAATTCTGAACGCCATGAACGAATTGGTGCGACAAGGGAAAATCCGCTATTTCGGTATTTCTAACGAAACACCTTGGGGGTTCCACCGATTTTTGCAACTTTCCGAAGCGCACAACCTTCCAAGAGTAGCGAGCGTGCAAAATCCGTACAGTTTGCTCAATCGAACCTACGAAATTGGGATGGCCGAAATGTCGATTCGCGAAGGTGCGGGCTTGTTGGCTTATTCCCCTCTGGGTTTTGGAATGTTATCGGGAAAATACCACAAAGGAATCGACCAACCCCAAGACCGACTCAATCAATTTGGCAAAACGCACAATCGCTACAGCGGTAAATTATCCTACGAAGCGACGACGAAATATTTGGCCATTGCTGAAAAACACGGCTTGAGTTTGACGCAGATGTCCTTAGCTTTTGTCAATCAACAGCCTTTTATGACGGCCAACATTATCGGCGCAACGTCCATGGAACAGTTAAAAGAAAATATAGGAAGTATTGATGTGGAATTGTCGAAAGAAACTTTGAAGGAGATTGAGGAGGTACACGTGGAGTATTCGAATCCGGCGCCTTAGGACTTTGTTAATTCACTAGTGTTTATTCTGAAATTTTTCGTAATGAAAGTGGTTCCAGCACTCAAAGTGCTGAAACCACTAAACACCTCTTTCTTACCCCTCAATCCACGTTCGGAACTAAATGTATTGAGTAAACGGTTCTGTTGGAAAACAAAAAAATGATAACTGGAGAAACATTAATTGCCTTAGGTTTCAAACCCGCCAAATGGTTTAAAGAGGCCATTGAATACGCTAATCAGCATCAATTATCGGGCGAGGCGTTGGTGAATTATGCCAATACGGTAAAGCCTACCATCGTTGAACCATTTGAACAGCCCTTACCTTTTTACAAAAATATCCGAGCAGAATCGGAGGCCGAGAAAGCCAATGTTGCGCAAGTGCTAGCAACGATGGGGGAATTAATGAAAACCCCAACCTTAGTGAACGGAGCTGTTATGCCCGATGCTTGTCCCACGGGTGGGAAGGGACAAATTCCCGTCGGAGGCGTAGTCGGGGCCAAAAACGCTGTCCATCCTGCCATGCACAGCGCCGATATTTGCTGCTCCGTGATGATGACCAATTTGGGGTATATTGACCCTAAATCCGTTTTGGATAAGGCACAATCGGTAACGCATTTTGGCGGCGGTGGAAGAAAAAAGCGCTTTCGTTTGCCCAAAGAATTGACGGGAAGAATAAAAGACAACTACTATTTAAATACGGAAAAAAGCTGGCAGCTTGCCCGTGGTCATTTGGGAACGCAGGGAGATGGAAATCACTTTTTATTTGTCGGACGGTCTGATAAGACGGGCGAAACGATTATGGTCACCCATCACGGAAGCCGAGGATTTGGGGCCAATCTATATACCACAGGGATGAAAATAGCGGAGTATTTCCGACGAGAAATTTCCCCGAAGACATTGGCTAAAAATGCGTGGATTCCTTACGATTCGGAAGAAGGAAAGACCTACTGGGAGGCGCTACAAATCGTTCGAGCGTGGACTAAGTTAAATCATACCGTTTTGCACGATGCTACCGCTCGAAAGTTAAAAATAGAACCCATCGATAGATTTTGGAATGAACATAACTTTGTGTTCAAAGATGACGATGTGTTCTACCACGCCAAAGGGGCCACCCCATTAGCCGATAAGTTTGTACCTGATTCCCAAGACGGTTTACGGCTCATTCCGCTTAATATGAGCGAACCCGTTTTAATCGTCAAAGGCACAACAACCAGCAATAATCTCGGATTTGCTCCCCACGGAGCGGGTAGAAACGTTAGCCGAACGCAGCATAAGCACAGTAAGGAAGGAAAAACGATAGCACAGGTTTTTGCCGAAGAGACCGAAGGATTAGATGTTCGTTTTTTCTCCAACCACATCGACATTTCGGAGTTGCCGAGTGCTTACAAAAATGCGCAAACGGTGCAGGCACAAATGAAGGAGTTTGGTCTTGGAGAGGTGGTCGATAAAATATTGCCTTACGGTTGTATTATGGCGGGCGATTGGCAAATTGATGCGCCTTGGCGAGTGAAGGCGAGGTTGAAAAAGAGAAAATAGCAGATTTATTGCGCCATTATTTTTCTTATTTTTTATTTTATAGCTCGCCTTATCTCTGTATTTTTACTAGATTAGGCGAGCTATAAAATAAAATCAGTCGTTTTTTACAAATAAAACAGCCGCTCCCCATCAAGGAAAGCGGCTGTTTTGTGGTAAAATTTACAGATGTTGTAACTAACTGTACTACTAGTCACTAAGTTCTAATCACTAGTCACTACATCAATTCAAAGAAAACCGCACCGTCAAACCTCCCCGCACGTTTGTCGTCCCCAACGTGTTCCCAATCGACGTCTTCGGCGTGTCCATATTATAATCCACAAACAAGCGTAGGTTCAGTTGACTATTTACGTTGTAGTCAATCGACGGAGAAACCCGAATTTGCGTCGAACCTCTTGTCGGGTCGCTCTCTTTCAATTCGTCCAAGATATGTTTGATGGTCACATCGTCACGGAAAGAAAAGTCGAATTTGATGTTCAAATCGTTCGGTTGCGACGCACCGCCCCCTCGACGACGACCGCCCGGTAAAGCGCCAGGAGGCTCTTGCTGCGCCTCGTCTCCTTTCTTTTTCTTCTTCTTTTTAGGGGCGCCAAATTGCAGAAAACCAATGTTGACATCTTTGATACGGTGGCCAAAACCGAAGACGTATTCCGTCATCTTGTCCTCATCCAATTCGCTAGTCAGTAAGGAGAAGGACAAACGTCTCGCCTTTTTGAAATCCAAGCGAATACTCATGCCGTTTTTCATTCGCATATCCACCCCTAGGAGTGGCGCAAACGATTCGTCGATAACGATAGCGGGAATTTCGAAGCGGGTATAATAGTTATTGCTCTGTGGATTGATGTTGTCTAAACCACGAGGATTCTGATTGTCGTATTGGAAGTTGGTGTTGAACGAGTTGACGGTCAACGTCGATTTGTAGCCGTGGGTAATGCTGACGTTTTGGAAAATTTCGTCCAAGCCCTTGATTTTGGCTAAACCGTTGTAGGTCAAGCGCCAGTTCGGACGAGGCATAATATTGCGAAATTTTCGGGCATCGTCATAAATAGTCGTCGTGTTCGGGTCTGTTCCCGTGTAGGCGGCCAAGAAAGCAGGAATTAGTACATCTTGCGAGTTCTGCCCGTAGCCGAATTTGAAACCCGCATTATCACTAGTGTGCGCTAGTCCCGTGTCGTCTAAACGCTCGGAAATAATGGCTCGATACGCCTCGAAAGTTCGGAACACATCTTTAATGTCGTTTTCAAACAGCGTTTTTAGCGCAAAATAAGACACTGACATCGAACCAATATCCCGTTCGTTGACTGATTCAATGATGGTTTCGTTATTCCGTAAGGTATCTTTAAAAAACTGGGTGTGATTCTCTTGGTACGTCCGATTAGCCGTCAACTCCAAACGCAAATCTCGGACGGGTTCCAAAGTGACCCGAGCGTCGATTTTTTGCTGGTAATCTCTAATCACCTGTTGGTTCATAAAGACGTTATCTGTTATCCAAGGATTTTGGTAGCCGTTGAGACGGTCGGAGGCACGGTCCAGCCAAGCGTCGTCCGGCGAAACCCCTAATACGTAGTCCCAACCGGGCGCCGAAAAATCTTGCTGCCCGAACAGTTGCGACTCGGGTGTAAAGCCGGGAATGACCGACCCAAAGTTTTCGGAGTAATTGAGCCGAGCCTTTTTCAGTAGCAGTAGCGGCCTTATTAACGCTTTTTCAAGGCCCGTTACTTCTCGTTCCTTCTTCTCTTTTTTGTCTTTCTTTCCTTTTTTATCGTCCTTATCATCGGTCTTTTTACGGCGGTTATTACTCGTAGTACGCTTCGGCTTACGACCCCGACCGCCTCGGCCGTTGATTTCTTTGAGGTATTTGGACTTATTGTACAATTTATCAAAATTGACGTCAAATGTAACCTGTCGGCTAGAACTATTTTGAATCACATTCCCCAACGAATCGGCGTTGACCGAAGCCCGACTCCAATCGTAGGTAGCGTTGTATTGCGCTTTAAAGGTCATAAAATCTAGGAATGGGAAGTTTTTCAACGGCACGTTAAAGCTAGCATTGATGCTGTGGTAATAATTTTTGTTTCGCCCACCCATGCGGAGATTTTCCCAAATGTAATCCCGATTGCTCCCATCGTACAATTGACCATCCAGCGTATTTCCCTCGGCGTCCAATTCGTCGATAACGCCCAAGTTTTCCGCACGGAAGTTCAACTTTAAGGCTTTCATCAAATCCCACTTCACGTCGTAGTTCCGATTCCACAAAAATTTCCGAATAAAAAAGGTTTTGAACTCTTCTTCGACGAAGCGGTAGGAAGTTTGCTGCAAATGCCTGTCCAACATCGTATTGAACGTGAACGAATTGGGCAGTGGATTCAAGTTCAATTCCTTAATGAATTTGAGATTTTTATTTTTTATCTTCTTAAATGGCTGAATGTACTTAGGCCGCCAAGAAAAGCTATAATCAATGCCTCCGCGATAAATATCCGTTTGGTCATTTTCAATCAAAGCGTTGCGGTTGACCGTTTTGGTATGGTTGTACGAAGCGCTAAAATTAGAAATGTCCCACGGCATCGGTTTGGTGTCGTTGGTTTTTTCCTTACGAACATTACTAAAGTTAACAGTACTGATGGAGTTGTATTCCTGCGCCTGCTGCTTGACCGAATCTCGTTGCGAAGCGGGAATGGATTTCAACTTATCCTTCAGCGGGATATCCAAATCATAAGGGTCAAATTCGGGCGTGTAGGTTGTCACCGAATGCTGAGCGTAGAACGGAATTTTAATGCCCGACTTTTCGGGTAAAAACTTACCTAGCTCTAGGTTAGCAGACAAATCGTATTGCAAATACCGCTCTCTAGCCCGTTCGTTCACTTTATCTTCGAGTTGCCCCCAACCGATGGTGCTGAAATTACCCGCTACGGTGGCGTTCCCCAAGTCGGCCAATTGTAAATCTAGTCGGGCGAGACCCGCTTGGCCACCCCGTTCGTCGAAACCACTTAGGCGTAATTCGTTGACCCACACTTCCGTACAAATCGGCGCACCGTTGTCCCGTTTGTTGCGAACACCAATCATGACGCCCTTTACTAATCCTAAGTTCGGATTACCCAATACGCTCAATTGGGCGCCTTCTTGTTCTTCGAAAGGAACCACGAAAGGAACATTGATATCTGCACCCGGAATGGCATTTCGCCGTTTTTTTATCGAAATAAACGAATCCAGAGGAATGTCCACCTGATTTTCGGGTATCCAGACCTCTTCGACGTAAACGGGGTCTAAAGTATTCGAACCGGTTGTGTTAATCGGTAGCTTATCCGCATCGGACATCGTGAGCGGTAGTTGGTATTCGTAGTAATTTTCTTCAAAATCACTACCGAGTCGCATGAATAGTTCCACTTCGCCCCGCTCGTATTCGGCGAGGCCGTCTTGGTCTTCGGCGTGGACGAACATTCGCAAATTCTCGTACACTCGCATATCCAAATCCAGCGGTTTGAACAATGCCCGAGCGTCCCCGTCGGGCAAATCACAGACGGTTATCGACAGGGATTGTTCGTTTTGCAGCGCCTGTGGGAAGTTGCCTAGCGAATTTTCCCGTACGATTCGGGGAGGTAGCACGTAGGCAAACGGCTCCCGCTTGCCATTTTCGTTGATATTTACCGTGTTGACATCGAAGTTGGCTTGTAACGGCGGATTCGTGGGGATACCAAATAAGGTACTTAACTCTCGAGTATAGCGTCGCCATCGGTTACTGACTAATTCCAAACGGGCCATTCTAAAATAGCGAGGATTTCTAAATCCCGTCATGTACATCCGCACGAAGCGAATCGCTCGAAAGTCGCTAATGCCACCCACCGTACCAGTTGGTTGGTTCAGAGGAATTTTAAAACGATACCAGTTGGTCGGTTGCCCGTCCCGGGTCTCAACGCCCGGTTCTACGTCCGTAATAAACTCGTTCAATTCGATGCCACCTTGACCGTCGCCCTCCACGGGGATTCGGTACTCGAAATAGGCCTCGGTTTCGTTCAAACTGTTGTTTTGGTCCAAATCTTCGTCGTCGTCCATCCCGCGATTCCCTTGGGCACTAATACCGTTAGAAAAACCCGTAACGGTACTTTCTCGATTAGGGTTTCGATTGTTCCCTTGCGGTCCGTTGAAGCGAGAGTAGCGTTCCTGCACGGAAGTCCCTCGTACGTAGTCCCGAAAGTGGGTAAAGTTATCGTTCGAAACGTCCCTTAAAATCTCGTCTCTGGCTTCGGGATTTAATGTTCCCGCTGCTACGGCTTCGTTAAGCGAGGTAACGTATTCGTTGTAATGCACGATTTCCATGGAATCGTTGAAGCCATCAAAGCCCAAATCTTGTTGACTGCGGGCATTGTCTTCGTTACTAAAGTTTCCGATTCTGGCAACGTCTCTCGGCACTCTCGCCCAATTGGTCGTTGCTACCAGTTCTTCTTCTATACCTTTACAGCTATCCGCAGGATTGTTCAAGGCCGCCCGCACGGACTCTCTTGCTTCTTCCACATCGCTGTCGGTGGGCAGTCCACTTTCGTAAAAACGCCGAGAATCTCGTAGAATATCCTCCGAAACGTTTCCTAAGTTAAATACAATTTCACCGCCGCCGCCTTGATTTTCAATAAAAGGACTCAGCATCCAGAATTCGATAAATTCGACGTTGCTGGTCTGAAAATCGGTATTATTTCTGATGGCTTGGGTGATACCCGCCCAACGGCTCTCTGGTTCTAATAGGCGACCATTTTGTGCCATACCCGCCGAAAACTGTGTTCCGCCCGGCACGTCGAAATTATAAGGCCCTCTAGTCGTCGGGTCGTAGTATAAGTCGAGAATCCGTTCCGTGTTATTACCAAAACCACCGAAGTTAGCCGATTGCTCGTTTTCAAAAATTTCTTGTGTGATAACTTGTCGAGTATAAGGATTATCCGCTCCTTCGGAAATCGTAAATTCCAGCGAATACCAGTTTAGCTTGGCTCGATTAACCCCACCTCGAATATCGTCAATTAGTCGAGCTTCGGGAAAGACCCGACCGCTTGATGCGCCCGGTCGGGCAGGTACGGAAGACAGCGCCCAGTTGGTCAGCGCAGAACCTAGCAGAATTGAACTCGTCGTTCCTTCGAAGTCGTCCAAATAGACCGCTCCTTCGTCGTCTGCTTGGTTGATTCCCCGAGCGTGTCCGGGTTTTAAGGCCGCAAATTCGGCGCTCAGCGAAATCGACGACTCCGCTTTGGTGCTGTAAAAGGGTAGGGCGTCTAAAGCTTTGGTCAGCCAAGGAGCGGGTTTCTGAAAATTAAAATCCAGCCCATAGACTCTATTATTAATGGGGTCCTCTCCAAAGTTTACCTTTTGCGTAAACGGCCGTTCGAACAATTGCATATAGGTCGCCCCAATGCTGGCGTCTTTGCCCAATTCGTAGTCGGCCCGAACCCCGAGCATCGTCCTCGATTGAAACCCAAACAACGAATTGTCCTCGAACGAAACGTTAATCGGAACGCCCGAATTAAGAATCGCATCATTCAGAATGACGACCCGACCGATATTGTAATCAATCGTATAATCCTTGCCTCGAACCAGCAGTTGCCCACCAGCTGTAATTCGTTCGGCGCCTTCGGGCAAATTGAACGCCCCGAGAGAGATTTCCGAACTGACGGACGATTTATATTCTCCTTTTAAAATAAACCGATTCAGTTCGGGATATTCTTTTGCTCGGAAGAGCGTCGAGTCGTACAATTGTGGAAAAGTGTATTGCCGCACTAATTGGTCGGCTCGAGCAGAGTTATCGACTCGCTCCCGAATTTGTCGTTCTAAAGAACTACCGAAGGGTTCTAAAACGGGAAACATCACCCGCCCGTTCTGTGGGTTAATCGTTAATCCTTCTACGTAGTCGAACACTCCGTCGGGCTGTGGGTCTCGCAGAATGTTCAAATTATCTAAGTTCAATAGTCGAATCAATGGAAACCGAGTCAATTCGGGGGCTGGAATAAACCGTTTGTCCCCCCGGCCAGGGTCTTGGTACAGTACTTCCATTCGAAATTCCTGCTCGTCCACTTGGTAAGCCCCAATGTTATAGACGTTTTTCATCATCAAACCCCACATGGGTAGGTCCACTCGGTTAGCGGAACTTTTGAGCATTTTGACGAATAGCACATTGGGGTCCTCTTCGGTACAAATGTCACCGTCGGAATTACTCTCGGCGACGTCGTTGGCAAATTCACCCACCCGGAACACCCGACCATTATACGTATATTCGAAGGCAACGCCCAATACTTGATTGGGGCGCACGTTGACGTTGATGGAGACAAAGCCCAAATCTGGGTTATAATTAAATTCGGAAGGGGATAACATCCGTGCCCGAACTTTCTCGTAATCCTTGATTTGTTGCAAATTGAAGGGCGCACTTTCCAGTGTCTTTACCACGTTATTTATCAAATGTGCTTCTTGGTCTTCGAGTAACTCCCGTTCGAGAAAGTTGGAGTTATTAGCGGGCAGACTTCTGCCAAAAATATCTTGATTGGGCGGTGAGGCAGGTCTTGGAATAGTCTGAGTCCTTTCGGACTCTCCCAAGTCGGCTATGGCCACAATCTCCCGAATATTATCCGTAGCGTCCACGGCGTTTCGGTCGTTGGTTACCCAAACTTGGATTTTACTAATTCTGAAAAGGCTATTGATTTGGGGTAAATTTCGCAGCGATTCTTCGAAGGTTTCATAGTTGTAATGAGAGAGGAAGAAGTTACGGTTTTCGTCGTATTCGTCGGCAAATACTTCAAATTCTTGCACTTGGGCGCCTCCTTCCAACTGAATATTTTCTCGTCGAGACTTCTGCTGGGCGGCCAACAAACTCAGTTTTAAATAACCAAATTGTAAATCGGTTCGAAGACCAAATAAGTTCTGACTACCTTGAATCAGCGTTCCATTCAAGGGTAAACTAACGTTCCCCGCTTCAATATTTTTAATAATGTCGTCTTCGCTGAAAGCGTCGCTAGCGTAGCCCAAGTTCAATTGGTTTTCGAAATCGAAGGTTGCTTGTGTATTATAATTAGTAGATAAGTTTAATTTATCGCCAATCTTTCCCTCCACGTTCATCCGAATGTCCATATCAAAGTCAAAACCACCCTGCCGCTGTCGGCGCTGTTCCAAAGTCGGATTTTGGTTATTTTGATAAAAACCACCGAAAGTCAAATCAATGTTTCCCTGCGGTTGAATGGACACCTCCGTTCCTCCAAAAAGGCGGTTGACCAAATTATTTTCGATTTCTGATTGCAATTTAGAAATTGGGTCAATTCTACCACTAATATTATCGTCGTTGCTATTTACCCCCGCTAAACTATTAAAATAGGCTTTTTCTTGTTGCTTTGCTCTATATTCCGTGTATTCTTCGAAAGACATGTAGGTAGGTGCCCGAAAATAATCCTCTCCCAATTTCTCGCTAATAATGTATTGCCCTGTAGTTACGTCGTACTCCACGTCCTTTTCAATCACCGCAGGGTCTTTCAAATCGAACGGATTTTCGTTGGGCGTGTTGACAAAATCTTCGGTGCGGTCTTGTATGGGAGGAATCGTATCCAATGCGGGCGTAGCGACGGTAATGACGGGTGCTGCTAGTGGAATATTGGCGTCGGGATGAGGCCCCGAGGCGAATAAAAAAGAACTGGATACTACCGAAATAAAAAAAAGTAAAAATGATTTGCTCATGGTAAACAAGTGCGAAAATCCTGTGACTGACTTCGTGTAAATCGTTCACTCAATGGCGACCAAAAAACAGCTTTGGCTAATGTTTTTAGTCTTCCCAAATGTGAGAACAGAAGTATATGAACTGATTAATAGTTTTTTATGTATGTAATCTGTTCAAAATCTATTCCATTCTTCTACTTGGGAAATGTTTGTGAAAAATGCAGTGCGGTCACTCAATATTTAAGTAAAGATGTCTAAAACGTCATAGGCCACAACAAGTTACGACTTGTGGTAATCTGTAACGATAAATTTTGGCAAACGCCCTTTCAAATGGTGTCGGCCAAAATGCTGTTTATCAAACGTAAAAGGGTGATTTAATTGCCTATCAAAGAGAAATTTTAACAATGTAATATCTTTGATAAGTGTAGTGGGTTTGATTTCAACGAGTTAGGTGATTGGTGGAATGGGGTTGTGTAGAAAGGGTATAAATAATCAGAGTTCAAATGTATAATTAGCATAATTGCTATATTGTTATATGGCTACATTGTTCTCGTAACACTTTGTCTTACAACAATATAACCATTTAACAATATAGCCATCCAGCAGTTTTTACTTTAATTACACAGATGATTTAATTTAATTCGATGACTTTCTACACAACCCCACTTCTCACTTAAATTGGCGCAAAGACAGCTTAATCAACTCTTCTACCGTCTTCACATTGGGTTGCTCCTTTAGAATCTTACTCAACACTTTTTGGGACTGAATTTTATTGAACCCTAAAGAAACTAAAGCAGATAACGCCTCTTTTCGCAATGTATTGTCCACACCGACAGCAACTAGAGGGGTATCTCCGCCATCTTTTAATAATTTGTCTTTCAAATCTAAAATTAACCGTTTGGCAGTTTTGGGACCAATGCCTTTGACCGTTTTAAAAGCGGCGACATTTTCCCCAACAATGGCCGCTCTAGCCTCGTCGGGACTCATCGACGAGAGCATGACCTGTGCCGTAGCGGGGCCGATGCCCGATACAGAGATGAGGTGCCGAAATAGTTTGCGTTCTGCTTCGTCGGCAAATCCGTAGAGGGTGTGGCTATCTTCTTTGACCTGTAAATGGGTGAGTATTTTGACGGTTTCCGATTTTTCGATTTTGGCGTAAGTATTCAAGCTGATATTAACCCGATAGCCAATGCCGCCCGCTTCGACGACGATAAAGGTGGGATTCTTGAAGGTGATGGGACCTTTGATGTAGGAAATCATAGTATTTTCGGTGAAATTATACCCTATAATGAACAGCAGGACTTTCTAATGTGACGAAAACTCCTTTGATGTAGGTAAGAAAATCAAAAATCACAGTTCAGAAATCATATATCATAAATCTGTCTGGGATAAAAATTAGGTAGATTTAAGATATATGATATTTGATTTTAGAATTTTGATTTTACACCATAAAATCTAGCAACTACTTACACATTATTGCTCTTCTTTGTTCAGTAGAATAGTTAAATTGAAAGAAAACGTAAAAATACAACGTAGTGGGTGATGTAAAAAGGGGAGGAGAGGAATAGGCTTTATTTTGGTTGACGGTACACGGGGCTAGAGAAAAAATTGGAGAATAATCATTTGGCAAAGACATTAACGTGATGATATAATTAAAATTATATTCGCTATTTTGCCGTTCGTTGTATTCATTTACACCGTCAACCGTATCACCATGAAAATCTACCGAGAAATAACCCTAGTAAACCCTCAAGAAGTATTTGGCTTATTCAATCACCCCAAGGCGACCTTTGATTATCCACTGCACAATCATCCCGAATACGAAATTAATTTAATCATGCGGGCGTCGGGTAGTCGAATAGTAGGAGACAAAGTGGAAAAATACAAGGATTGTGACTTGGTACTACTTGGTCCGTATCTCAATCACACTTGGGACGGCGATGATACGGATTTAAAAAAATATCCAACAACGCATACGATAGTATTACAATTTGAAGAGACTTTATTTGATAGCGAACTGTTTTCTAAATCAGTTTTTTACCCCATCAAGACCATGTTAGCTTATTCGGTGAGAGGGATTGAATTTTCGGGAAAAACGAGGGTAATAGTTATGAAGAAGTTGCTGCAATTAGTAGAAAAAACTGGCTTCGAAGCAGTACTTTCTTTTTTAGAAATCTTACAAATTATGGCGACCTCCGAAGAGAATCGACTCATCGCCAGCGCTGGGTATTCTTCTAAAATTATGTCTCCCGAAAGCAAACGAATGGATGTGGTTTATGCTTTTATACTAGAAAATTTCAGAAAAAAAATAACGGCTCAGCAAGTCGCAAATATCATTAATATGAGCGAATCGGCGTTCAGTCATTTTTTTAAAAAATCGACCAATCGCAGTTTTTCAAAATTTTTAACGGATACACGCTTAGGGGAGGCCTGCAAGCTACTGTTGGAAACGCAGCACAGCGTCAGCGAAATTTGTTTTCAGTGCGGTTACACCAACCTATCTAATTTCAACCGCTT
>JBCCQK010000209.1:0-12991 GCA_039024375.1 Bacteroidota bacterium | reverse complement strand
TCGACTTTATTTTTGTAGCCAATATAGTGGACTTTTTCTTTACTTTCTATCTTTTGCCACTTACCGACATACCCATAATTCTTTATCATATGCTTTCTTTTTTGGTTTGATTTTTGCCACTTTTTCAAGTTATAGTTGCAAGAAAACAAGGATTTTACAAATGACATTTTACTAAATATATAAATCGTTTCAATAAATGATTTTATGTATATTTTATTTAAAAATTCATTTGGAGCCATTGTCTTTCTTACAAAAACAGAATAACGAACAGACATCGATTACAAAAGAAAGAGACTATGCCAAAACGAATCTTCCCCAAAACACCCCCCGTTTCTGTCCTTTGGGACAAGCCTAAATGGGGACGAGTTTTGGGCAAATACTTAGCAATGTTGGGGTTGGTAATGGCTTGCTGTGCGCACCTAGTAGCACAGGAAAACATCGACTTGACCTTGAGTGAAACTTCGGTTTTACTTGACCAACTCGTGCTATGTGGCGATGCCGACGAACAAACCGTCGTATTTTCTATTAGTGGAGATAATCCTGCTCCGAGAACCAACATCACCGCTTTTTTACAACTTTTTCCAGGCATTCAATTGGTGGAACTGAACGCCAGTAGCAGCACCGATGGTGTTCGCCTAGTTAACGATAATGACCCTCAAAATCCCGCTTTTTCTTTCCCCGATTTATCACCAAATGGCGACACTGAAATAACGATAACCTTTAGTGTGCGCACCGATTGTGCTATTTTAGATACCTTAGTCAATACACCCGACTTACAGATTTTTGATATTTGGACTATTGACTACATTTTAGACGGCAGTCCAGTTAGCGAAACGTTTACGGGCGTGGAATACAAAGACGTACTCTCCGTTCCCAATTTGAACCTTAACGTTGCTGAGGCAGCAGATACCTTCAAGGTAGGCGATATTTTCACCCGAGAAGCTACCATTTCGAATAGCGGTTTGAACAGCTATCTGTCGGAAATGCGCTACCGAGTCGTCCAAGAAGCGGGCCTTGCTTACCAAGCTATTACCATTAACGATACGCCTATTGACTGGACGACAACTAGCAACACCGCAGGAGATAGTCTCGTGACCGTAAACGTATCGGGCGTTTTTTTTCGGGGAAATACTTCGGGCAACGGCAGCAACGGAAACGGAGATAATCGCTTCGATGCCGATGAGGTGCTGGTCATTCGAGAAACCATTTTGGTAACCAATTGCGGTCGAGATGGCAACGCCAATTTGGCGACTACTCATCAAGCCATTTGGGGTTGCGACCCAACGGAGAACTGCGTCACTGAAACCCGAAGTGTGAGCGTGCCCATCGGCCAGGGAGAACCAAGAGTCAATTTCCAACAAAATCCAACAACTTCCGATGCGGGCTACTGCGAAACGGGTGAACTGTCCATTCAAGTAGAAAACAATGGCTTCGAATTCGACGAAGGTTTTGGAACTATGTTCGACGTATCTGCTGGAATAGGATTTGCGGTAGGCCCCGACTTTTTGAGTAGCGACCAAGGTTTTGAAATTACCAGCTTGCGCATTGCGGGTAGCGCAGAAATCATCCCCACCGATGGCCTTATTTCCCTAGCGGATAATGAGGCCTTTGCCCAAGATATAGACGGTTCGGGTGGTTTAATAGATGCGGACGATGACGGTTTTTTCGACGACCTACCCATCGGTGCTAGTTTTGACATCGTAGCTCAATACGCTATTTCCTGCACAGCGGGTAATCAATTGGACTTAGAAACGGGCTGCGATAACGACTTTCGGGGCAATTTCGACGGTAAAATCGAATATCGAGATGTTTGCGGCGTAACGAATGAACAATTGTTCGACAATTTCTACCGCAGTTCCAATACGGGCAGCACCCGTGAAATCTGCACCGACCCCGACGCTTTTAACGACAGTGACCAATTTACCGTTATTTATGCGGGCGAAAGGCGGATGACTAATTTCAATCGTAGTTGTGCAGGTAACGACGAAATCCGTGTATCGCTTAATTTACCCGACGGGATTTCTCTAACCGAGCAGACAAATTTACAACAAGATACCACGAAATATTTTTCAACCGTTCAAACAGTCGGTCAAGTGGCCGTTTTGACCTTCGACGCCGCACCAATTAATTTAAACAACAACTACCAATTCAACTTTGTCTTTTCGACCGATTGTTCCACCGTCGGCCCCACTTCTTTTCCAGTAGAAATCAGCTACTTCTGTCCCGAGTGTACTTGTAACCACATTTGGTACTGTGGTATTCTGGAAGGACCCGTACTACACGCAGCGGGGCCACCCTGCGCCGATTTTGTCTGCGAAACGGGTTTGCAAACGACCGATTTTTCCGTAGAACGGACTACTTTTGGATTCACAGATGCCTCATTTACCACGCCTTTCAACGCAGAAGAAGCTAATAAAGACGTAGCCTTAACTTGCGACTCGGTGGAAATGAATCTCACAGCTAGAGTAGGAAACATAGCTTTGACGGATAGCGTCGGATTTGCCATCAACTACGGCAATGCGGACGAAAGCGAATCGGAAGCGCCCTCTTTTTTGTTCAACTTTGCAGACATTAGCATCCAATCGGGCGGTAACACTAGAACTTGTCAAATAGACACAACCGCCATGCGGGTTACTTTGACGGGTAGTAATAAAACGATGTTTTTTGACCTAAGCGGTTGCTTAAACGGAATTTCGCTCAATCCAGGAGACGAAATTAACTTCAAAGGCTATTTCGCAGTTAATCCCGACGGGCCCATTCCGACCAACACCTTCAAAAAAATACCACAGTTTCGGGCCAACGGCTACGCTATCATTGACGGTGAGACCTTCGACGACTGCGATTCTTACGGGGCACTCTTTCGATTGGCCAAACTAAATACCGTTTTTTCAGGTCCGAATAATAGCAGCTATCCGTCGGGCTGTGCGCCAACTAATTTGACCTATACCATTTCAAAAAGTATCAACGCCAACGCCATGCGGGCCTTCTTCGGAGAAGAACAAAGGGAGGCCGTTAAAGTAAACGATATTGAAATTGACTACGACCCGCTATTGCTGACTGCTTACGATAATTTATCCGTTGAATATCAAATCCAAGGAAGCCCTTGGTTGCCGCTACCCAATTTGGCCACCACCGACAATGGCAATTATAGCACTGGCTTTAGTTTACTGAACACGGCGAGCACCATTACAGGTAGTAATCAAGTTTTCCAGTTTCGCATCAATTTGACGCCTAGCTGTTCGTCTTCCGTGGGAAGCACAGACAGCGACGAGCAATACGCCATCGAAGCAACCGTCGATTACCAAAATCGTTCCTACGCCGAAACCAACGGAAACCTTCCATGTGTCGAGCAAAAAATAGACACTGACAGTCGAATTGTCAATTATCAAAATCCACCGCAATTTACGGTCGAAGGCATTGTTAACGATGTTCGAAGCAGTGAATCGACCGTAGTTTGGACGATGGAATACTGCAACAGTTCTTTCGAATCAGATGCGGGATTAACCTTCGTTGAAATTGCCGAAACGGCAGGCAAAGTATCTATTCTATCCATCGAAGACATCAGCAGATTGGACGCTATTGATACCTTAAATTTACAAACCTACGGGGCCGATTCGACCGTTTTTGCTTTCGCCAAAGGGCTTTCGAGAAGAACAACCAATGCTGACCCCGCCGATATATGTTCCACCTTTCGAATCACAGCTCGATTGGACACCTGCGGCAATAACAGTGTGGAAGCAAAAGTGGGCTGGAACTGTACGCCCTACGACAACCCCAATTGGACGCCCGAATTGTACGCACCCTGCGAACAGCAATCCATTGCGCTTCGTGCCTCGACGGTTGACCCATTTTTATCGGCCAGTTTCCAAGAAGCTGCTTCGACAATTAGCGGCGTTCTATGCGATACCAGCACGATGGTCATTTTGGTCAGAAACGAGGAGTTGGGCAACGCCTACGACGTACAATCGCAAATTATTTTACCGACGGGTGCAACACTCGTTCCTAACAGTATCGCCTTTGCCTATCCGTCGAATGCGGAATTTGTCCCCGTTGGCCAAGACCCAGCTTTTTTAGGAGAAGATGATTTAGGAAAAACGTACCAATACGATGATTTTGCGCCGCTTAACTCTTTTTTAGACCAAAATGGATTACTGGGATTTAACGTGGACCAACCAGATTCTAGTGAGTTTCGTTTGCAGTATCGGTTTATCACCAATTGTGATTATCAAAATGGAGAACTCAATCGCTACAGTTTTCAAGGCGTTTCGGCCTGTGGAGCAACGACCAATAACGCTTTTGCCGAAACCAATCCGATTATTTTTCAAGCTGACCCTGGCGTGGCAAGGGCTTTTAACGTCCAGTTTTCGGCCAATTCACCGTTTATTGTAGGGGATACGACTACAATTACCATTGAAATCGAAAATAGTAGCCCGAATGTTTCCGTAGAAGACAAATTAGAAATTGAACTGCCCGATGCACTTCGCTACGTTACTAGTACAATTACCGCATCGGCTCCAAATAATTGGGCTCCCGACGAGCCAACTGTCAAAAATGATAATGGGATTGATGTTCTCAATTTATTACTACCATCGGGTTTAGCTCAAAACGAACGAGCAGTACTCTCCTTCGAAGTAGAGGCGCAAAGTATTGCGTGCGATAGCCTTTATACGACCAAAATTGCCACGACCAGCTCCATTGAGTTTACTTGTATGGTCGATGGGCAGTCTTGTTTATACGATTTCAGTTCGTCCGACGAAGCAATTTTTCCATTGACGACCAACTGCAATCCCGACGCTTGCAACATTGCCGTCGAAACGGAGAATAGTTCTATTTTAATGCCTAATTGCGACAGCACGATTTTCTATTGTTTCAACCAATACACCCCCGAAGCATTAGAAAATTATACCATTACCGATAACGGAGAAATTATTGATTCCAACCGATTCGAAATATGCAACTTCCAACAAGTTTGTATTTATACCTACGCCCAAATCAACAACATCGGCGGAGATATTTCGGTCGATTCGTGGACAGTCGATGGCATTACCTATTCTGGAATAGTGGGTTCCATCCAAGAGTTAGTAGATTCTATGAATGTGTGGGACGAAGATGGGAATTGGATTGTCCTACCTGAGGTACTGATTATCCAAGGAGGCCACGTAGGTGGGGATTATTCTCGGATGGAATTGTCTTTTCCCGACAAGGGCATCCGTTCTTCCTTGGGCTACGACACTCGGTTGACGCCAAGAGGAATTTCCGTTTTATTGGACGAAGGCTTACACCAACTAATTGTAACCAACGAAGCGGGCTGTAAAGACACTTTGAACGTTGACGTTATTCGCCAAGAGTGTCCCGATTGCCGACCGCCTATTGTCCAAACAACGGTTATTGAAAACGCCAACTGCGGAGAAGAAAACGGTAGGGTCACCATCAATTTGGACAAACCCGCTTCCGAATACGAATTTAACTGGTCGCCTAACGTGGGAGAACCGAACGCAACGGGCAATGTTCGCTCGGGCCTACCGACTGCTAGCTATTTTGTACAGATTATTGACAGAAGTAATCGCGCCTGTTTCGAGACGATTTTAGTAAATGTGGGTAACGCAGATGCACCATTGGCCACTTTCACCTCCACCAATCCTGACTGTGGAGCACCCAACGGAAGCGTTGCTTTAAGTCCAGATTCCTTGACCTACAATTGGAGCGATGGGTTTTCAGGGGCCGAAAGAAACGACTTGTTGGAAGGTCGCTACATCATTACGGTGGCCGACCCAAACAACCCCAATTGTACCAATTTAATAACCCTCGGACTGGAGGGAGAAAATCGTTTGATGGTCGAGCACACAATTTTCCAACGGCCAAACTGTTTGAACAATAATGGTATCATGGCGCTCGACGTTACGGGGGGAAGTGGCGAATACGCCAGTTCGTTTCCTAATGGTCAATTAGTACAAACCAACCTTTATGGAGGGACTTATAATATCAATGTCATTGATTTGAATACAGGCTGTACGGTTCCCTACTTATTAAATTTAGACAACGAAATCCATACGGGCGCAATCGAAATTACCGCTACGCAAGATATTTCTTGTACAGGAGAAAATATAGGAGCGGTCGAATTTGAGATTGACTTTCAAAATGGTTTCCGTTTTCCCGCCGACACAGTCATTTCCAACGGTTCGGAAACTTTTGAAAATGGACAATTACCCGCAGGAAACTATCAAATTATCCTAGAAGATGGCAACGGATGCGTAGCGGGCAGCGAAACCTTTAGCATCGAAAATGTTGAACCGTTACAATTAAATATTTCTACGCAAGGGAAGTGCGATGAGCCCCAATCTATTTTCTTAGACGTCACGGGTGGACATCCATTTTACGTATTTGATTGGGCCGACTTAGCGGGCATTCAGAATATTCGAGACCGACAGGGTTTGGAAAGTGGCACCTACGACTTAACCGTATTTGACACCTCCAACTGTGGGATAATGGTGCCAATTGTCTTAGACTCTTGCGATTGCACGCCACCGACCGTTCTATCGGACGATGTACAGACGGCAAGTTGTGGGCAAAGCGATGGCAGTATTACTGTTAATTTAGAAGAAGATATAAATTTATTTAATTTCAATTGGTCAACTGATACTGGAAATTCGGGAGCAACGCCCAACCGCAGAACCAATCTAGCGGGCGGAGATTACACCGTGACGATTTCAAATAGTAATAATGCTAGTTGTCAAACGGTCTATTCCTTTACTATTCCTACTTTAGATACTATCGAAAATCCGTTATCGGAGACGATTATTCAAAATGCCTTGTGCGGGCAAGCAACGGGACAGGTAGATTTTGTCTTTCAAGAAGATAGTGAGGCCTTCAACATTGACTGGTTTCCTAATCTAGGAACCATCGGTACTACTCCAAATAGTCGGATTAATCTACCAGGAGGTGACTACACGGTGACGATTTCGAGTGTTAGTAACCCAAGCTGTCAAACGGTTGTTCCAATCAACATTCCCGCTTTAGATACCATCGGTAATCCTTTAGCGGATACGATAATTCAAAGTGCCCTTTGTGGGCAAGCGACGGGGCAAGTAGATTTCAGTTTTACAGATGTTACCCAAAATTTTACCATCAACTGGACGCCCAATCTTGGAAACATTGGTTTTTCACCCAATAGCCGAGTCAATTTACCAGCGGGAGATTACACCGTTACCTTCGTCGATGTCGCCGAAGCGGACTGTTCCTATTCGGTAGAAATTACCGTTCCCGAATCAGCACCCGCCGCCGAGGCGACCGTCTTTCCGTCCAACTGCTTATTACCACCAACGGGAACGGCGGTTTTAATGCCAACCAATTATACGTTTACGTGGCCCGACGGTACGGTCAGCAGTAGTCGCAATCGTTTACCACCGGGCATTTATAACGTTTCTTTTTCCGACTCCAATTCGCCCAATTGTACGGGTACGATTCAGGTCATCATCGAAGCGACTAACGTGCTTTCGGCGGAAGCCACCATTTTACAACAACCCAGTTGTGGTGAAGCAAATGGCGCTGCGAGTATCAACGTGACGGGAGGCAGCGACAACTATACTTACTCGTGGAATAGCGCCGACAGCATCGCCGAAAATTTGGCAGCGGGCGACTATTCGGTTACCATTTTTGATGCCGACCAAGGCTGTCAGACCATTACGGAGTTTACTTTAAACGCCAGTGAAACGGGAACGGCAACTATTTTTATCGTGGAAACACTCGACGAAAACTGTGTTGGTAATAATGACGGAGGCATTGAGTTCGCCGTGGATTACTCAGACAATTTTAACTTTCCTGCCGATACCGTCATTACCAATGGCGTAGATACTTTTTCCAATAATCAGTTATCGGCGGGCGAATACTGTCTGGAAATTTTCGATAGTGCGGGCTGTTTTATCAACCAGTCCTGCTTCACCATTGAAGAAGCCACGCCTTTCGAATTGGACTACGAAGTGGCGGCCGCTTGCGCTGATACGGGTGGCATTCGGCTCAACATTATGGGTGGCGCACTCCCCTATTCGGTCGATTGGCTCGACTTAGAAGGGACGGACGACCCAATCAGTCGTATAGGATTAGATACAGGCAACTACGAAGTCATCGTAACGGATGCCAACGGTTGCGTGGAAACCACCGTTGTTCGAGTCCCCGAATGTGATGCCTGTTTACCGCCCACCATCACCGATATTTCTGTCGTTCCTGCGAGTTGCACGGGCAACACTGGGTCCATTTTTATCCAAATGGAAGAAAACGAACGAGACTACGAATACGTTTATACGCCCGATTTGGGGGAACCTTTTGTGACCGAAAATATTCGAACATCTTTACCGAAAGGCATTTATAAAATTTTAATTATTTACAAACCGAATCCGACTTGTCTAACAGAAATTGAAGTAGAAGTACCCGAAAAGAATTTTGATGATTTATTGCCCATCACCAGTTCCGCAGGCTGTGGATTGAGCAACGGCCGAGCGAGGTTGTTCCCCGATTCGTACCGCTATACTTGGGCCGATGGGTTTGTCGGCAACGAACGGGACGATTTAGCCGCTGGTTTTTACCAGATTCAAGTGAGAGACGAGGAGTTCGATTGTAATACGTTGTTGACCATCACCGTCGAAGAAGAAAATCTGCTACAGGCCAAAATATCTATCAACCAAGCACCCACTTGCGGCAATAACGACGGGTCGGTGACCATCAATATTAATGGGGGAAGTGGCGATTATAGCTACAGTTGGGACGAAGTGGGCGACACCAAAGACAACCTTAGTAGCGGCACTTACGCCCTCTTGATAAGGGATAATCGAACGGGTTGCCAACGACCGATTACCTTCACTTTGATTGATTTTCCAATAACTGTCGTTGATATTACGCTCAATGATACCGAAAACCCCTCTTGTCCTTTAGAGGCCGACGGCAGCGTTGACTTTACGACAAATTTGGAAAACGTGGTCAGCCGAGATTTAGATACCATTATTTCTAACGGCCATTCGTTGTTCCAAAACGGCCAATTGCCCGAAGGGAATTATTGTATTTCCGTGGTCGATACGATGGGTTGCGTGTTTGGACAAGCCTGTTTTTCCATCGACGCCCCCGAGTTTTTAGAGGTAGAATTTGACATCATTCCCCAGTGCGAAGAAGGCGGTCAAATCGAAGTCCTCGTGGACGGCGGCTTAGCACCCTACACTTTCGACTGGGCGGACGTGGACGGTTTTGCCGACCAAGCGATGCGAACGGGGCTGCCCGTAGGATTTTACGATTTGACGGTTACAGACGCCAACGGCTGTGCTTCTATTTTTGATAGTTTGGAAATCGCTTCTTGTATTCCCTGCCCGCTACTAGTCGGTCGAGATACATTACAATTTAATTTGACCGATTGCGCCGCAACCTCTGATATTTGCTTGGACTACGATTTCGACGCTCGCAATCCTTACACGGTGAACGTTGATGGCGTGAACCTCGACTTATTTGCGCTCAATTCGTGCAGTATGGACACCATTAGGACCTATACCGTGGGAACACTTTTCGGGCAAGGTCGATTGGGAACTTACAACGTTACTTCGTGGCCCGTCAACGACTCCGTTTTTACGGGCGACTTTTCTACTCTAGCCGAATTGGTGGAAGCCATGAACGAGTTTGACACGCTGGGCAACTGGCAATATTCCGCCGATAGCACCCAAATCACGGGTGGTGCACCGGGCAGTAGCTACGGCCAAATAGATGCTACACTGGCAGGAACACCTATCGAATCTTTTTTGGAGTTGAATACAACCATTTTACAAAGAGGGATTGACGTTAATTTGACCAGAGGGGTCCACGAAGTGACCATTCAAGACCCCAGAACTTTTTGCGAAGATACGCTCATCGTCTTGGTGACTTGCGTCAAAATGGACACCTTGGCGATTAGCATCAACGTGAACCAACAACAGACGATTTGTTTATCAACGGAAGAATTGGTTGGCAACCTAACTACTAACCAAACCGATTGTAATGGCGCCAATATTGATGTGACCATCGCCAACGATACTTGCGTGGTTTTGACGGGAATAGCCGTTGGGAAGGATACCGCCTGCGTCGTCCTTTGCGACGAGTTTGGCGTTTGCGATACGACTATTTTGACCATTAATGTTACCTACGATATGATTGAAGACACACTGATGGTGGACAATTCGAACACTTTCTGTCTAGATACAATTGGCCTAAAATTGGAAGGGACCGTAAATTCAATGGAAGAAATTTGTCAAACGGATACCACTCAACAATCTGTCAACTACGAGTTCGACGTTGCGGATAAATGTATTACCTACACGGCGAATACGATTGGAAAGGACACTGCTTGCGTCAAAATTTGTGATGATTTGGGCCTCTGTGATACCTTGGAATTTGTGCTAACCGTCCGCAATAATCCACCCGACGAAATCGTCGATACCATCTTTATTGGAGAATTAGAGGAATACTGTTTTGACAGCCTTATTTTCCCGGGCGACATTACTTTTTTTGAAAATGTATGCCCCGATAGTTCAGGAAGCAGCGTGGACTTCTTCTTGGACCCCATCAATTTTTGTGTGGAGTACAGCGGCGTGGACATTGGTCGAGAAACCGCCTGCGTGGTCATTTGTGACGCCAATAATATCTGCGATACGGCCTCCTTCGAAGTCGTAGTTATCGAATTTTTGGAATTACCGACGGCCGTGGACGACGTGGACACTACCGATAAAGGCGTGCCGATTGTCTTAAATTTAAAAGAAAATGATATTCCGTTCGGTGTGGGCGACGACGGTTTTCAAATTCTCGAACCACCCCTTTTCGGAGAGGCCTTCATCAACTTAGACGGTTCCACCACCTACATCCAAGACAAATTTTGCGAGCGGAACGACCAGTTTTCCTACACTCTCTGCAACGATATTGGTTGCGATACGGCAGTAGTCACGATTTACATTCGATGCGTCGATATTGAAGTCTTTACGGCCATGTCTCCCAATCGAGACGGTATCAATGACGTTTTTTTTATCTCCCGAATCGAAGAATTTCCCGACAGTGAACTACGGATTTTCAACCGCTGGGGCAACCTCGTTTTCCAAACTACCAACTACCAAAACGACTGGACGGGCACTTGGAAAAACGACCAAGAATTGCCCGACGGTACCTATTTCTACCAACTAGATTTAAACGACCCGAACGATAATCGGCAGTTCGAAGGCTTTTTCGAACTGCATCGGTAAAATCAATGAACAATGAACAATGGGCAATAAAAAGGGGCAACGTCTAATTCAGCATTTTATAGAAACAAATAGCAATAGCAGTGGCAGAAAGAGTAAAGTCAATGTCTAAATCCGTTGTCCAAATCAACATAAAGCAAAGCATCCCCATACGGGCAAGCAGTTGTCCGAACCAAAAAGTCAACATCTCATTCCGTGTTCCTAGATTCCGTATTACAAAACAATGTACAAAGAATCTAGTTCAAAAGAAAAGAACAAGCTGGGCTAGTAAAGACTCCATGCACTCTATGGACTCCACACCTTTGTGGTAAAAATTAGCATCTAGTTTAGCGAACTAGAGTCGCAAACCCTTCCAATTGCCGAACCTCTCCCCTCGGCGTCCGATAGCTCAACAAATAAACGTACACCCCGCTTGGACTATCCCGCCCCGTATTGTTCTTCCGCCCATTCCATCCAACCGTATAATCCGAAGTTTGAAAAACCATTTCGCCCCAACGATTCCAAATAGTAAAGTTAAAATTGGTCGCTCCGACCAAAAAACCATTCCCGATAAAGACCTCGTTCGTACCATCTCGATTGGGTGTAAACGCGTTGGGCATATACCATTCCACGAAAGGAAGAATGTCCAAAAACTGAACCGCCGTGTCTTGACAACCACTCAGCGCCGTTATAATCTGCACAATCTGCTGCCGTCCCGTATCTCGAAAAGTGAAATTGGGATTGGCAACGGTGGCCGTTCCTTGGTTACCAAAAAGATAGCGCCAACTGTCGGCGCTGAGCGATTCGTCGATAACTGAGACGCTAGGATTAGTCGTAGATAATTCCGTAGAAGACAGCGAAAAACCCGCCGTCGGACTCGCCAAAACAGTAATTAGATCGGGATAATTCTCTTCCACCTCGCAACCAATGGGACTTTCAATCGACAGTGAAACCGAGTAGGTTCCAGGCGCATCGTAAGTGTGAATCGGATTAATTTCATTGGACGTGTTACCATCCCCAAAATCCCATAAGACTTCATAGCTATCGTCCAGTGGACTAGAATTGTTAATAAAAATCACGGGAACGGGGTCGCAGCCCGTGGTAGCGCTTTGGTCAATGTCAACCGCTTGGGGTGCGGGTGCGTAGTTAATCGTTTCGACGTATTCACTGGTACAACCGTTATCATCTTCAATGGTCAGTTGTACTCGATAGCTACCAGAATTATCGTATTGGTGGGTCGGACTCATTTGGGTAGAAGTTGCCCCATCGTCGAATGCCCATTGCCAATTTGTAATGGTTGACGCTTCCGCTACCGAATTATCCGTAAATTGAACGGGCGATATGGAACAACTATCAAAAGTCGCCGCAAAATCAGCCGTTAAATCTGGCAGAATTTCTACGAAAATATTCGCCGAATCAATACACTGTGGACTATCTGGATTCAATACCAACTTACCCGCATAGGTTCCTTGGCTGGGAAAAGCGACGGTAGCGTTCCAATCGTCCGAAAGGATAGTTCCACCGTCAAATTCCCAACGAATATCGTCAATGAAAGCTCGGTCGAAACTTTCGTTAACGAACTCCACGGATTCTTGACCACATACTGTTAGAGCAAAATCACGAGAGACAATCTGACCATTAGGGCCAAGGTTTTCAATGACCTCATCACTAGCGATTTGCGCCGTAATTTCTTGGATGCAAGCGGCTACATTGAATTGAAAGTCTCGCTGAATCGTTCCCAATAGTTCCCCGTTGCGATACTCCGAGACACAGAC
>JBCCQK010000208.1:0-13042 GCA_039024375.1 Bacteroidota bacterium | reverse complement strand
TGCAGCCGACTCCACTAAATCAACTCAATTGCAAAACCACTCTTCTCGAAAAAGAATCTAACAATTTAGCATGAAAACCTTTTTTACTTCTCTCTTATCCTTTTTTAGTTGTCTCGTTGCTTTCGGACAAACCGAAACGGTAGATACGTCTTACGTCTATCCCGTTGCAGAACGAATGCCGATGGTCGCTGTTTGTGCCGCTTACGATACGACTTACGCTGCACAGCAAAAATGTTCGCAGGATGTATTGCTCAGTCTTATTTATAAAAATGTCAATTATCCCGATTCGGCAAGAATGCAGGGTATTGAAGGAACGGTTGTCGTCAGTTTTGTAGTGAATCCTGATAGTATGATTAGTGATGTGAAATTGGCAAGGGACATCGGAGGTGGGTGTGGCCAAGCAGCTTTGTACGTAATTAATGCGTTGAATCCGTTGGGTTTGAAATGGGCGCCTGGTCAACAGAAAGGTGTACCCGTTAAAGTGATGATGAACGTGCCCGTTAAGTTCAAACTCAAAGAAATTCCGCCTTACGATGTGGTAGATGGAGATACCGTTTATAATAAATTTGACAAGCCGTTGAGTTTCAAAGGTGGGGGAGTAGCACTAGAGGCATTCATCGAAAAGAATCTGAAATATCCTGAAGCGGGTAATGATTCTTGCACAATAGGAACTGTTGAGGTGGAGGCCTTGGTGGAACCGAATGGCGTCGTCAGAGTCATGCAAGTGAACGATTTTAGTAATCTGGGATTCGATTATCAATTTGAAGCCATTAGTACAACTACGGCCACCATTAACCAATGGGATATTGCGGAATACGAAGGCAGAAAAGTTCCCGCTGCTTACTCAATGCGGATGAATTTTGAGCCTACGGCGGCTAAATGTGCGCCTAAAATCACTCAATTCGAAGAAGCGCAGCAAATTGCCGTTGCTGGAAGCAATTTGTTTAATGAAGGAAAAAAAGAGGAAGGTATCGCAGAGCTATCCAAAGCAATTGCCCTTTTTCCCAACAACGCAGAATATTTGTACGCACGAGGTAATGCCTACTTGGATATGAAAAACTATTTGGGAGCTTGCGAAGATTTTACCAAAGCAAAAGAAATTCTATTGTTTACTTGGGTAGATAATTTATTGCCCATCATCTGTAAACAGGCGGAAACGGAAGAATAGTGAACAATTATCCTACACGGAATAATTTTGACTTGTTCAACTAAAGTTACCTTTTGTTGTTAAAGCACTGTCATAAAAATAATAGCGCAAATAAAATCTTTATCAATGAGCGAGGTAAGTAGCAGTGTACTTTATATGGACAACGACCCAACAGCGGAAGAACGCAAAAAAGACCACATCGAATTGGCCTTTCAATCGCAAGTGGAAGTACCTCAACTAGACCCAAGATTCTACTACGAACCGTTATTTGCAGCACATCCAACGAAAGGAACACCTTACGGGTCGATTCCTTTTTTGGGAAAAACGATGCGGGCGCCCGTTTGGGTATCAAGTATGACGGGGGGAACTAAAATGGCCAATACCATCAATCACAATTTAGCGAAGGTTTGCGGTGAATTTGGGATGGGAATGGGACTCGGTTCTTGTCGGGCACTGCTGTACAGTGATGAGTATTTGAAGGATTTTGCGGTGCGCTCTTTGATTGGTGAGGATAACCCACTGTACGCTAATTTGGGGGTGGCGCAGTTGCAACAACTCATTGATAGCAACGAATTATACCGCATTTACCAACTGCTAGATAAATTAGAAGCTGACGGTCTTATTATTCACATCAATCCTTTCCAAGAATGGATGCAGCCCGAGGGGGATATTTACACCAAATCCCCTTTAGAAACTATCGAAACCATTCTCGAAAAAATGGATGTCCGAATCATTGTCAAAGAAGTAGGGCAGGGGATGGGTTACGAAAGTTTGAAAACACTGCTACAAATGCCTTTGGAAGCCGTTGATTTTGCGGCGAGTGGTGGAACAAACTTTTCCATGCTCGAATTATTGCGCAGCGATGCGGAAAAAAAGGCTGCTTATACTAACTTAGCGCACGTTGGACATTCGGCGGCGGAAATGGTCAAAATGTGTAATCAACTCAAAGGGGAAGTGGGCGATAAAATGCGTTGCCAACAACTCATCATTTCGGGAGGGGTTAAAGACTTTTTGGATGGCTACTATTTGATAGAAAAGGCGAACTTCTCCGCCGTTTACGGGCAAGCGTCTGGTTTCCTAAAACACGCACAGGGTAGTTACGAACAGTTGTACCAACACGTGGAACGACAAATCGAAGGGTTAAAATTGGCGAAAGCCTACTTGAAAGTGAGATAAGTAGCGACAAAATAGATGAATTAAACAGTCATGGAGCAAAAAAAAACCATCTCGGGCTTTTCGAAACTATCCAAAAGGGGAAAAATTAAGTGGATAGGGCAAAATTTTTTCAAAGACCCCGAAGCGGTTGCCAAGGAACTAAAAAGCTATTGGCTGAGAAATGAGGAACAGCAAAAAATCATTGACGGATTTAGCGAAAACACCATCAGCAATTTTTACTTGCCTTACGGCGTAGCGCCCAACTTCTTAATCAATGGAAAGACATACGCTATCCCAATGGTGACGGAGGAGAGTTCCGTCGTAGCGGCGGTGTCGAAGGCGGCCAAATTTTGGATGAGTCGAGGTGGTTTCAAAGCAGAAATATTAGGTACTAAAAAAGTGGGTCAACTACACTTTTCGTGGCAAGGAGATGTTCAAAAGCTACGGGCTATCTTCGCAGAGTTAACCGAGATTTTAAAAAAAGACGCCCAACCCATTACCGTTAATATGGACAAACGGGGCGGCGGTATTCGGACTATTGAATTGGTTGATTTTACTGATACAGAACCCGATTATTATCAACTACGCTGCACTTTTGAGACTTGCGATTCGATGGGCGCCAATTTTATCAATTCTTGCCTAGAATCTTTTGGGAAAACCCTTACCCAATTTCTACAAGATCACTCTATTTTCACGGGAAACGAGCGAGAAGTGACCATCATCATGGCCATTTTGTCGAATTATACGCCCGAGTGTGTTGTTCGGGCTTCGGTCGAATGCCCCATTGAAGCACTGGGAAACTTTGGTGAAATCGACGCCGAACTGTTCGCCTATAAATTCTACAAAGCTATTCGAATCGCCGAAATTGACCCTTATCGGGCGACGACTAGCAATAAAGGCATTTTTAATGGGATTGACGCCGTGGTGATTGCCACGGGCAACGACTTTCGAGCCGTCGAAGCGGGCGGACATGCTTACGCTGCCAAAGATGGACAATATCGTAGTTTGAGTCATTGTCGGATTGATAATGGTCAATTCCGATTTTGGTTAGATATTCCTTTAGCTTTAGGGACGGTCGGTGGACTAACCAAATTGCATCCCGTCGCCAAACGTTCTTTGGAGTTGTTGGGCAATCCTTCTGCTACTATGTTGATGAAAATTGTTGGCGTGACGGGCTTGGCGCAAAACTTCGCCGCCGTTCGGTCGTTAGTGACGACGGGTATCCAAAAAGGGCACATGAAAATGCACCTCGTAAACATCCTTAATCAACTCGAAGCTTCCGAGAGGGAAATCAAAGAGGCGGTGGTCTATTTTAAAGATAAGGTGGTCTCTTTTGCGGCGGTTCGAGAGTTTATTGACCTTTTTCGGAAGGGGAATGCGGCGTTGCAGGTTGTGCATAAGTGATTTTTACGGTACACGGCTTACATCTTCTAACGCGGAATTGGATATTGGCTCTTTGTACTTCTTTTGCTTGGACAACAGCCCGCCCGTATGGAGATGATTTGCTAGCTGCTGACTTGGACAGCGGAATTAGATGTTGACTTTTTAGATTGTGGCTTGACTACTACTGCTTCTCGCCTACTGCTACCGTTTTTATAACATGGAAAAGAGGAACGCAGAATTGGACATTGACTGCCTTTTCCTATGTTCCTCTATTCTGCCAACTGCTACTGCCACTGCTTACTCCATTCTACTTTGCTCATTATAAAAACCAGGCGCCGTCGTTGGTTGAAAACCTATCGTTCGAGACGGCGTTCGTTCGGGTGCACCCGCAAACTTTTCTGCTCGTTTTCTCAAGGCATTGCTCGCTTTGGACGATACACCTTTCCACAACAAAGCTAAGGTCGAGGGATGTTTTTCTACCTCTTCGTATTCGATGGTAATACCGCTACCCCGTCGGAAAACTTCTACGGTGATGATGCAGAAGAAGGCCAAGATGATGGTAAATCCTACAAGCCACGAGAATAAGGAACCCCAAAAACTAGCTACTTTAAACTGCGCATCCGCTTTTTTTGACTGGACAACGTTCGCTTCGGCAATCTTTCGGTCGAGGCGCTTTTGTTCGCCGTCGATGGCCTTTTGCCGACTTGTTTTCCAAGCAGCTAAACGCTTTGTATGTCGTTCGTTCAACGTTGCTAACTTATTGGCTTTGGCGGTGGTCAACGCAGCGGCGGTTGCTTTGTATTTTTGCGCTTGACTTTTGGCCCACGTGGCGCCTTTTCTCGACTTTTCTGTGTAATTATTGGCTTTCAGTAAAGCCTCTTCCGCTTTCGCATCGTACTGGCGGTCCAAACTTTCTACGGTTCGCAAATGACTATCTTCTAGTAGTTGAAGGTCTTGGGAAAACCGCTGGTCCACTCGGTCTAACCTCGTTTGATATTCTTGATTCAAGGAGGTGTGGTCAATTTCGATGGTGTTTAGCGTCGCTTTGGACGTAAATGTGTGATGAATCCCGTTAGTCGATAAATTGAACGACAAAACGCCCAAACCGAGCGTCATCAACGCTACAATACCAAATAGGGCCTTATACCAAAAATTCTCTAATCGTTTCCACACCAAAGCGCGGGTCAATACTTGTAAAAATTTACGTCCTCCCAATTCTAGGACGGCCACCACCAAGACGACGGCGACGATGGATAATGCAATGGACACCACTTTGGTCACCCCCGCAAGTTCACTTTGCATAATGAACCAAACAGTTACGGCCTCGGTCAATGCACTAATCACTTGCGCAATTTTTCCAGTCAAATCCATGCTGGGAATAATTGGGCGAAACAGGTCGTAGAACGCTCGATTCGTGGCATTCGACTCGACTTGTTTGAGTCTAGTGTTTTGATTCATGTATAAAAATAAATGATGAACGATAAATGATGAACGGTCTTTCGGTTCACGGTGCACGGTTTACGGTCAGACACACGTTAATCTGAAAGTACTATTCGCTTATCACCAATTATAGTTCTGGTTGAAAAATAGACGGTAAGGACTCGGAAAATCATTGTTGTTTAAGGAAAAATATTCCTTATAAAACTACTTTTAATGCTCTCTTAAACTACCCGTCAAAGCAAATAACACTTATTAGACGAAAGATGTTTTAAAAGTAACATTTGTTACTAAAATAATTTTTATTATATTTGTAACTCATTTTTTAGAAGAACTATATTTCTAAAATCTGAGACCTCTTAAGTAGTTAACCTGTTGACCTTTTTACCCATTAACCTTTCAACCTTTAATCCATGGAAGTAAAATTAAAAGTCCTCCGAGTGTGCTTAGAAAAACACCAAGCCGCTAAAATTAACGCCATCAAAAAGGGCGTAAAAATGCAGTTGTATATTGAAAAATTGATTGAAGCAGATGAGAAGGGGTTGATTGATTGGGAGAAATTGGAGGTATAATATCGGTGTATCTCCTTCAATATACTCCATGATAAATGCAAATCTGTTTTCGTAGCTGACAATTGATGCACCATTTTTGGTTGTCAAAATCTTGGGAACATTAGGAAATAGTCGTCTTTGACTATCTTCGAGTATCCACAAATCTCGAACTATCGCTGCGTATTTTTTTGCGGTATTGGATAGTTTTATTACATAGATTCCTTGTTTGGCGTTTATTTTATAGACAAATCTTCCCCCTTTATTTTGTAGTAAGTGGAGACTGACATTTTCTAATGGCCAGTTGCCTTGAATAAAAGTTGATAGTTTTGAAATGTCCATTTGTCTGAGTGATTAGACAGAATTGTATGACCTGTCTAGGAAGTTATATTATTCTTGCCACAGTATTTATTTTGCCAAAAGCAATTTCCTACTAAAAACTTGATTCCCCACTAGGAATTGAACAAAGTAAATTCCCGCTGTCTGCCGCTGTAAATCAATTACTTCTTGAATCACTCGTTGATGCGCTAATTCCTTTCGATAAACAACTTGTCCAAGCTGGTTCAAAACTTGTAAGGAAATGGGGCGACGTTCTGGTAACATTACCTCAACCGTAGCCTGCCCGCTAGTAGGATTAGGAAAAACTTGAAAATCGCTGGCCAAGTTGAGGTTAACTGCACTAGTCATTAGACCGGGTAAAATGGAAATATTATCAAAATCCAGCCAATAGTCGCCATTCCCCCAAACGCATACAAATCGAAAATTGATGTTATTGCCCGCAAAAGCGGATAAATCCAAGTTAATTCTTTGGAAGTCGGTTAATGTGGTGTGATTGTCTGCTTGAATGGAATAAATGGGCGAAAAGGATTGCCCACAGTCCGTCGAAACTTCGATTAGGATGCTGTCGCCGTTCATTGTCAAAGGTAAGGTAGCGTTCTCCCAAAGCACCAAACGATAGTCAAAACTTAGACTATCTCCCTCCGAAATAACGCCGTAACGGGCCGAATGAATGGCTGTTCGATTAGCACTTGACCAAAGGTTGGCCGCCATAATATGCGATTCGTTGTTGTGGTCGCCTGGCCCACGAAGGGTGACTTCCACATTGCCGACGGCAAACCAACCGGGGTCTATGACTCGGTCTTCGAAGTCTTCAACGAACGGCACATCCAACGGTGGCGTTACCGAAAATTGGTAATAGGTGGTATCGCTTAAAGGTACCGTTTCTCCACTTGATTGTACCCATGCTTTGATGGTATAAGTCCCCGCTTTGGAAGAGTTAAAAGTTTGCTCAAAAGTGTAAGTCTGGCGCTCATTAGGTGCTAATACGAGCGTATCTGCAACTTCTACAACGGGTTTATCCTCGTTGATTTGGTAATAAACGGTGACCCCCGAAACGACTATATTACTAGCGTTGTACAGTTCTAGCTGTACGCCGTCGGTGCGAATACCGCAACTATTAGCAGCGGTATTTTGAGCGGCTAATGTGACTACATTTTCGTTCGTTGGTAAAAATAACTGTACGTCGTCGATAGCGACTTTTGGCCCAATTGTTTCGCTGACCCCCTTTTCAAAAACGTAGCGAAACCTCGTTTGGGCTTGACCCGCTACGCTTTGCAGCGGCGTCTCCATGTATTGCCAAACCCCCTTACCGAAAACGTTCGTCCACGCCGCCTCGTTGGGTGTGTTGTACCAATTGAAGGCTGCTTCGTCGGTTACTACTTTTCGCCAATTTTGACCATTGTCTATGCTGATTTCCAGCCAAAATTGACTCGCTTCGTCATTGGTATTGATGAGTAATTGAAAAGCGATTTTGGGGTCGGTGTCGTAGTTCGAAAAGTCGAAACAAGGACTAAATAAATAGCTTTGTTGGGACGCACTAGTTGTTGTATCTACATTAAAAATCCAGTTTTGATTATCGTTTTGTAAAGGGTTTTGACTAGTGCTATTTTCTTCGAATTGAATAGAAGGATTAGTTGAAAACCATCCAGCTTCTCCCTCTTTGAAATCTTCACTATAAGGGAACTCCGCAATTGTCGGCGTGCTTCGAATCTGCACGTAGGCTGTATCGTTTCCCAATTGCTCGTCTCCTGCTAATTCCGTCCAAACAGCAATGTCGTACAAACCCGACTCGGTAAAATCGTAAGTCGTTTCGAAAGTCAGGGTAACGCTACTGTCTTTTCCTAAAACGTTGGTAAAAAAGCCGTCGTTGGGAATCATCACACCGCCGTCTTCACCGTTTATGCTGAAGCGAAAAGGAATTAATGATTGGGGTAACGCTCCGTAATTTTCAAGCGTCACCGTCAACATTTCCGCATTACTCAATTGACAGTCGGAACGGGGCATTTGAACATTGGAAATGCCCACATCGTTGGTGTATTTGGTTTGAAAAGAGGTGCTAACGGTCGTTAAACTAGTATCTTGATTGGCACAAACGGTCGTTAGATAAACGTCGTATTCCGTAAAAGGCAATAGATTCGGTAAGGTTAAGATGGTGTCTTGTATAGTAATAAGAATGCCATCATTCTGCCGAAACCCTTTGGGACCGTACGCAACCAAATATTCGCTATTTTTGTCAAAAGCAGACCAGTGAATGGTGGCCGATTCATCGCTCGGATTAATAGATACGTTCTTTGGCGTAAGACAAGTTGGGCAAGCAAATGTTTCGAAGACTAGACCTGTCTGGGGTGATGGCCCGTCGTTAAAAATAATATCACCGTTTTCATCAAAAAGGATGTAACGGATTTCTTCGTCCTTCGGGCCCGCCGTAAAATAGAGTTGCAACAGTTCGTTTTCCGCCAACTTGAGGTCAAAAAACCGAACCGTTGAATCGGGAAGGGTGTAAGTCGTTGTGTCCTGTCCCGTGATGGCGGTAATCGTTGTACCGTTCCAACCGTCTCCAAAAAAGTCGATTAGTTGTAGTTGGTAGGTGCAGTTATTGTTCTGTGCAAAGAGGGTAGAACAACTAAAAAATAGATAGAAAAAGAAAACTGAGGTCGAGGATTTTTTCATGTAGTTTCAAAGTTAGGGTAAAGTCTCAATGGACGCTCGTCAGAGAAGAGCAGATAGGGATTTCAAGTCTGGAGATTTGAAATATCAGGTTTCGATGTGACCATAGCCGTTAGGCTAACGATTTAGTTTAGGTACTTTTTGAAGTAAATTAGGTTAAAAATCTAAAAAATATTGGTTCAAAGATAAAATCTTTGAATATCGAAACCATCACAACTAGCTGATTATCAATAGTTAAATTCTTAACCTAATGGCTATAGTCTCCAGACTTGATACTAGTATTCGGCACGTCCAAAAAATTTACTATTTATCCATTTACTATTTCCTACCCGTCATCCAAAGCATCCAACTCGGCATTGGCAAAACTATCCACCAATATATTTCTTCGAACAAAATTACACCAAATGCAATTGGGTTCACCGCAGCCTTCGTAGAAATCGTGCGCCTGAATTTTTTGGTAAGTTGATACGACTAAATCGCCGATGAGTTGGTAATCATCAGGGCTAATCTTGATTTTTTTACTGGCTAGTTGGCCCGCAGGGTCGGGGTCGATATAGAAAATTTCGCCGCTCGTTACTTTTTGTCCGTATTGTTTTTGGGACTCGAACAATATTTTATAGAAAACGAGTTGTCGCCAGTAGCTGCCGCCGTAAGGTTTGGACTTGCTCGGTCGAGCCAATTTAGCTGGATTATGGCTGCCCGTTTTGTAATCGACGACCATGGCTTCTTCCTTAGATAATTCCACCTTGTCAATAACGCCCGTCAATGGGACGCCTCGGAAACCGGTATTTCTGATGGGAAATTCGGCGAGCGTCGTTTTGGGCCAGTGTGGTAAAAATTGGGTGTAAATAGTTCGCAAAGTATTCTGCCCCATTTCTAAGCGTCGGTCGTATTCGGGCAGCGTAAAATAGCCCCGTTGCCGCTTCATTTCTTGGTTGAAATAGCTGAGAAAATTTACCTGCGAAGGAAATTTTTTACTAGCCGACCGAGTCATTTTTTCAAACAAAATCATCAAGGCGTAGTGAATCGCCGTACCGTAGGCCGCTGCTTCGGAAGTAACCGTCGGGACTTGTAACACTTTTTCGTAGTAGAAGCTGAGCGGACAGCGTAGGTAGGCGTTAAGCGAAGAAATACTCAATTTAAAATCCTTCAATAACTCTTCGACAACTGCTCGTTGAATGGGTTCAATTTGCGGTGCTTCGCTTTCCGATAAGATGCTGCGGTAGGCCTGTAGAAGGGCAGCTTGTTCAACGGTTTTTTCTTGTACTTTGATGGGGTAATGACTCAAGATTTCATCGACAAATAAGGTTCGTTGGAGTGGCTTACTGCTGTTATTGGCTTTGGCGTAAGAAATATGTAAATACTCTTTAGCCCGAGTTAGGGCTACGTAAAACAAGCGCCGTCGGGCTTCCAGCGCATCTTCTTCGCCCGAATAAGTAATCGTATCGGGCAGTTTGAACTGAAAGGGTGCCGTTCGACCGGGTTCCCAATAATCTTTTACGGCGTCTAAAATAAAAACCGCTCGATACTCTAAGCCCTTAGAACTGTGGGCCGTGACGAAATTAACCCCTGCCCAAGCCTGTTCCGTTTTCTGCACCCCAACAGTTAGGTAATTGGCGTCCATCTTACCTAACACGTCGAGTAGGCCATCGAGTCGCATTCTGGGTTTTCTATCTACTTCAATCCGAATAAAATTCATTAAAGTAGATAAGACCTGCAAGCCCCAAGATTGATTGGGTTGAGACAAAATATGTTTCAACAGTCCACTGCGGTTCACCAGACGTTCGACCAATAAGTTGAGGGGAATATTTCGATAATTATGAATAGTATCGTTGAGTAGTTTGGCGAAGTGTATAATCCGCTCAGTAGCTTCTAAGTTTAAAGAGTTAAGCAGGGTTTCGTCGGAAATAGTATCGCGCCATTTAGCTTCGTAATTGCCTGAAAGATATTGACTCAATTTATTAATGTCCGTTGGCGGAATTTCTAAAAAATTGAAATGTAGTATTTGGAAAAGTAAATGTTCCCCCGTATGTAATCGCCTATATTCCAGGTTGATGTATTCCAACAAGAAGCGTAAATTTTCAATCATCGGCAAATCCAGAATATTCACTTTTCGCTTCGTTTGGTAGGGAATACCTTCTTTTTCCAAAAGGCCAATTAAATTCCTCGCTTGGCGATGTCTTGCGTAAATAACGGCCATGGCTTCGTAGGGAATGCCCGTTTGGTGCAACCGCTTGATTTCGGTAAAAATGGCGGTTTCCTCTTGCATTTGGTTGGGAAAAGCAACGATTTGTGGTTGTACATTGGTCGTCGAAAAATCGGGATGTTGCGCTACGATATTTTTGTCCACTGCCAATTCCCGAGAAATTCGCTTTTGGTTATGCTGAATTAGCACCTTTGCTAGGTCTAGGATGGCTTGAGAAGATCGGTAATTATTTTTTAGAAATACCGTTTTGAGGTGTGGTTGAAATTGCTCGTAGAAGTCGATGAGATTTTTGAGTCTCGCTCCCTGAAATTCGTAAATGGATTGGTCGTCGTCGCCGACGATAAAAACGTTGGGGTTCTCCCAATACTGGATTAATAGTTGAAGGATTTGATTTTGGGCGCCGCTCGTATCTTGAAACTCATCCACCAATATGTAGAGATATTGTTCTTGGTAGTAGCGGAGTAATTTTTCGAAGCGACCAAATTCTCGGATGACCCACAACAGCATATCTTCGTAGTCGTAGCGCCGATTGCGCTGTAACATTCGAATATACACGTCAAAAAGGCTGGCTGCTGACCAGAGGCGTTCCATTTTTTCGGTCTCTTTGGCCAGTTTTCCTTCTTTTACGTCTCCCTTTTGGTAGCGTCCCGATTTTCTTTGGTAAATGTAGTCATCCCGTAGCGGTAAATCGGCCAAATATTGTCGAATGCGGTCGTGGATAAACGCCTCGTTCCAATTTTCTTTTTTCATTAGTTGAAAAAGATTATGGAGATGTTTTTCGTAAAAATAAATATCCCGTCGTCCTCTTTTCAAAGGATTGTCGAGTGGCAGTTTATCAATAATTTTTCGAATAAATTCTACCCGTTCCAAATCACTGATGGGTTCCAGTTTTTGAATCCCAAAAATTTCTAAGTTCTCTTGAATGACTTTATTACAAAAAGAGTGGAAGGTATAAATATGGACGTTATGCGCTTCGGGGCCGATGAATTGGAGTAGGCGCTCTCGCATGGCGTGCGCGCCCGCATCCGTGAACGTTAGGCATAAAATATTGGCGGATTGGGTGTCCGTTTCGGCTAGGATACGACCAATTCTAGCGGAAAGAATGTGCGTTTTCCCCGTTCCTGGGCCAGCTACTACTAAGACGGGCCCTTCGATGTTTTCGACGGCCGCTCGTTGCTGTTCGTTGAGTCGCTCAAGTTCTTTTTGAAAATGTTCGTTGTAAATATTTGGACGGTTCTCTGCCATAGCAGGCGCAAATTACGATAAGTCGGTCGAGAAGAGAAGAAAACCGTCAGATTTCAATTGTCAATTAGAAAGAAGACAGAAGTCAGATTGGACGGGCCGGTACTCAATGCAGGTCAGGAGACCTGCTGATAGTAGTATCAAGTCTGGAGACTTAATACATCGAAAGCCGCTTCATTGAGCTGGATTGAAATGACTATTGGTAACAAATTGCCCATCCTTAATATCCTTTTGTTGAGGGTTTGAAAATTAGCACTTTGCTCAAACTAGTCACTAATTACTAGTCACTAATTACTACACTAGTCAAATCTTGATAAAACGCTGTAAGAACTCCTTGCGCTTATTGCGAGAAACGCCCAATTCTTCGCCGTTGGACATCAAAACACAGCTGTGATTATCGTTGACGTATCGAACGAGATGGAGTAAATTGATAAGATGGGAGTCGTGAATCCGAACAAAAGTAGTACTAGGCAGTGCTGATTCCACTTTTTTGAGGTGTTTAGAAACGGTGACTTTTCGGCCACCTTTGAGGTAAACGTTGGTGTAAGAATTTTCCGCTAGGCAGTATAGAATATCTACACTTTTGACAAAGACTAACCCCGTTGAGGTAGTTAGTGCTACACTTGGATATGCTTCGGCGGTAGCGGAATTGCCTGTAATTTGAGTAGTGGTAGAAGGTAAAATATCGTTCATTTTGGGGTTTGTTTTTTTAGGGTCGATAAAAATTTTTACAAAAAAGTAATTTAATTCAAAAAATGAAAGAGTCGGAGTTAAGGTGTATTTGGAATAAAACGTGAAAAGATTGCTTCTACAGAGATGTAGTTTTAGAAGTAGTTACGGATTGAATTATAAGAACACAAGTTTACAAAAAGTACCCCAAAAATGGTATCTTTTTAAGTCGCTTTAACTTATTAAAAT
>JBCCQK010000207.1:0-13047 GCA_039024375.1 Bacteroidota bacterium | reverse complement strand
CGGATTCTGATAACGACGGCATGACCGACCTAGCAGAATGCGGTGGTTCAGCCACTTGTACCGATACAGACTCGGACGGCATTGCCGATAACCTAGAATCGAATACAATCGATACAGACGGTGACGGCAATCCAGACTATAACGATAGCAACGCCGACGGAGAAGGAGGCAATGACGGAACAGGCGGTGAGCAAGACGGCGTGACAGGTGGACCTTGGAATGACGTCGATAATGACGGTATTCCAGACCACTTAGATGCAGATGTAGGAACAGGCGCAGATGGTAGTGTCGCAGGTGCAGGCGATTCTGACGGCGACGGCATCTCTGATGCAGCGGAATGTCCTGGCGGCTATATTTGCCCAGACAGCGACAGCGACGGTATTCCAGATTATATGGATGATTTTGATAACTCTGCTGGTAGATTGCGCTTACTCTGCGTGAATCCACTAACAGAAACTGTCAAAATCAAGAACTTCACAGGTACAGCAGTTGATATTAGTGGATACAGCTTCTGTTCTAAACTCAGCTACTCTACCGCTTTGAGTACACAGACCCTAGTCAGTGGTTCGTTGAACCTCATGCCTGGTATGGAAGTAGAAATTCAAATTTCCTCTTTCAACCTAGATGATACAGCAGCCGATTTGGGCTTATACTCCACCACTTCAGGATATGGCTCAGCAGCCAACATGGTAGACTTCACGCAGTGGGGTAGTGGTGGTAACGGTAGAGAATCCGTAGCGGTAACGAAAGGCATTTGGACGGCAGGAACCTATATTTCTCCAAATGAAAATCCTGAGTTCTGCTATGAAGATGCAACAGGCGTGGGCAACGGTGCTATTCACTGGAAAGGTAATTTGGTAACTTCACCAACCGAGCCTGGTACGCCAGTTACCGTTTGTGGTGACACTAACTTCAGCACGGATGCGCCGTTCACAGCAAATGACTGCTTAGGAAACACTTCTGGTACAGCCAATCCAAATGGTGGTGCATATACCATTGATGCGAATGGTTGCATCACTTACACGGCACCAGCGAACCCAACGACTTTGACCGATACGGTTTGCCTAGTGATTTGCGATAACAGCGGCTTATGCGATACGACCCATGTGGTCTTCCCAATCGATACGTCAGCGAATCCATTGATTTATCCTTCGCCAGTTGACCCAAGCGAAACGGTCAGCATCTGTGGCGATACCACTTGGAGCACGGCAGGTCCAATCACAGCCAGTGATTGTAGCGGCGGTACTTCGGGTACAGCCAATCCAGTCGGTGGCGCATATACCATAGATGCAGCAACGGGCTGTATTGACTACACGGCTCCTGCGAATCCTACGGGTACAAAAGATACGGTTTGCTTAGTCATTTGCGATGCCAATGGTATTTGTGATACGACAAGCGTGATATTCCCAATCGATACTTCTAGTGCACCAACGCCAGCAACAGTTGACCCTGGCATGACCACTTCGGTATGCTTAGATACCAATTGGGTAACCGCTTCGCCAATTATGACTATGGCTTGTGGTGGCGGCAATTCTGGTACAGCTATGCCGAATGGTGGCAACTACTCGATTGATGCTGACGGCTGTGTGATGTACACCGCTCCAGCCAATCCAAGCACCGCTACTGATACAGCTTGTGTCATTATCTGCGATGCGAATGGAGTTTGTGATACGACCAACGTGGTCTTCCCAATCAACCTTACGCCAGTCGATACAGATGGCGACGGCGACCCAGATGTGACTGACCCAGATGACGATAATGACGGTATTTTGGATACGGCGGAAACAGGCGATACCGATAATGACGGTATTCCAGATAGCTTAGAGTCAAATATTATAGATTCTGACGGCGACGGTACTAATGACTATGCGGATAACAATGCAGATGATGACGGCGCAAATGATGGCACAGGTGGCGAGCAAGACGGTGTAGAAACGGGGCCATGGAACGATACCGATAATGATGGTATCCCTGACCATTTAGATGGGGACGATGGTTCTGGTACAGGTACCGATATTACGGGAACGGGAGATACCGACGGTGATGGTCTTTCCGACGCCGAAGAATGTCCTAGTGGCTTTATGTGTCCAGATTCCGACGGTGATGGCATTCCCGATTACGCAGATACCGATTCTGATAACGATGGAATAACCGATGCTACCGAATGTCCAACTGGCTTCCCTTGTACAGATACAGATAATGATGGCATTGCCGATAATATCGAATCCAATACGCAAGATACGGACGGTGATGGGATGCCCGATTATAATGATACGAATGCCGATGGAGATAGCCCAGATACGGATGATAGTGATGATGGCGGAACGGACAATGGACTAGCCGACGCGGATAATGATGGTATTCCGAACTATTTAGATGCGGATAATGGTACGGGCGCAGACGGTTCGGTGGCAGGAGCAGGTGATTCGGATGGGGATGGCTTGTCGGATGCCGAAGAATGTCCAGGGGGAGTAATTTGTCCTGACACAGATGGTGATGGACAACCAGATTATATGGATATTGATTCGGATGGTGATGGCATTAATGACATAGCGGAATGTCCCGCTGGAACTTGTCCCGATACCGATTCAGACGGTATTACCGATAATCTTGAATCCAATACGCAAGATACGGATATGGACGGACAGCCAGATTATAATGATGCGGATGCCGACGGTGATAGCCCAGGCACAAATGATAGCATGGATACGACGGATGGATTAGCCGATGCGGATGGAGATGGTATTCCAAACTATTTAGATGCCGATAATGGAGATGGCTCGGGAACAGATATTACGGGCTCGGGTGACTCGGATGGAGATGGCATTTCAGATGCCACCGAATGTCCAAACGGGGTACTGTGTCCTGATAGCAACAATAATGGAACACCCGATTATATGGAGTCTGATGTTGGATTAAATCTGGAGATAAAAGTACTCTTATCGGGAGCTTATAATACAGGAAATAGTATGATGAGTGATGATTTACGAGCAGGTAATCTAATTCCTACCGCCCAACCTTATAATGCTTTAATGGATTTTGCTTATGCAGGTACAGAGACGGTTAATCCAACTGTATTTAGTACTACTGGAAACGATGCTATAGTAGATTGGATACTAGTAGAATTACGAGATGCTGGAGACCCAACGAGCGTTGTTGAAACTCGGGCTGGACTATTGCAGCGAGATGGGGATATAGTGGATACCGATGGTACCTCAGCTTTAAGTTTTACAAGCTCTAGTGATGATTATTACGTGGCAGTTCGTCATCGAAATCATCTAGGTTGTATGACTCAGAATACAGTTGCATTATCCTCTTCCGCTACGACAATAGACTTTAGTTTATCTGCTACGATGACCTATCAACTAAGTGGTACTACTGGTTCTGTTCATGCTCGACAAATGATGCAAGATGGCGCAATGGCACTTTGGGTTGGAAATTATAGCAATACCAATAATACAGGAGACCGAATCATTTTCCAAGGAGCGGACAGTGATGCCGATGCCGTATTCTTTAGGGTATTGACTGATGGTGCTAATACTAGTTTCCTTCCTGTGCATATTGTTCAAAACGTATATAATCGAGCAGATGGAGATTTAGATGGTCGAGTTATTCTTCAGGGAGCTGGAGCAGATACTGATTTTATCTTCTTTGCTACTGGCTTACATCCAGAAAATACTGGCTCTTTGCCCATATTTGTAATTTACGAGCAGATACCTAGAAACTGATACATGATGGTAAATAGGAGGTAGGTAAAATATTTACCTATCTCTTACTTTTAATTTACAACATATAAAAAATGAAAAATACATTTCTTCTATCCTTAATACTTTTATTGGCTACAACCTTTACGGAAGCCCAAGTCCGCTTTGATTTACGTTACCTGCCAGATAAGGAAACCTATATGGTGAGTTTACTACCAATGGAATCTATTCCTACACCACTAAATGCGGCAACCAATGTACAAGTGGTACTTAAAGTACCTCTAGAAACAGCTTTTGTTATTGGCCATCTAGAGAGTCAAATAGCTGGCATTGATTGGGTAGATAATGCTTATCAAAATCAATTTGTCCCAAGAGACGGTTATACTCTCTGCGCTATTGCCATGACCCAGCAAAGTACCCATAAATTAGTTTTGGAAGAAGGGGTAGCCCTTCCTTTATTCACTTTTCAAAATATAGAAGGGGGTTGCGCAGGCACTATTAGCTTACCCGATAATAAAGACATTGAAGTAAAAACTGCCCTAGCAAGGGGAGCTAACTTTACGCAAAATATTAGCTTATTAGCTACTAGAGGTAATGCCTTTAGTGGGGTTTCTAATAGCGTAGCAGACTGTGGAGCTTTTAGTACGAGTATTACCGAGCAGCCTATTGTTGCGGATTTAAAGGCTTACCCCATTCCAACTGCAAAATATTTGAATATAGAATGGACCAATATAACCTCCTATACCGATTTACAACTGGATATTATCAATACTACTGGTCAATTAGTAAAAAATCAGGCATTAGATGCTAGTCAAGGACCTAAAAGTATCCAATTATTAGTTGATGATTGGGCTCCCGGTATGTATAAATTTAGATTGAGAAATGAAGAAGGTAGCCTACAGCAATATCAGTTTATCATCATTAATTGAGGTAGTTTGCCTATTTATTGTCTCATCCCTTACTTAATACCTACTTATTATGAAATTGAAAAAATACCTATTGGGCGTGCTTACCTTTTTTTGTAGTTATGGCTTAGTTCATGCGCAGGTCACCTATAGTCTAAGGTACGATGGGGGGACAGAAGTCTATACCCTTTCGATGACTTCTACCAATGCCTATTCGGGCGCTTTAGCAAGAATTACAGCTTCTACGCAGGCTACCCTCGTATTTCCACATACTACGGGCGGGTTTCAAATTACCGATTTAACGGACTTACAAACAGGAGGTACTCCGCTGGATTGGGGGTTTAGTCGTTTAGATGCACCAGCAGAGAACTCGGCTGCAGACTATTTATTTTTTGCCCCTAATAATGCCACTACTTACACTCTATTTTCTATTCCAGCAGGTACGGCTATTGACCTTTTTTCTTTTAAAAGTGGCAGTGGTTGTATCGGAGACGTTGCCCTTTTCGATAACACCAATGATCCATTAAATACAAATAGTGGGCTCAATCCAGATAATAATTTTGTAGTACTGGGAGGAGGTTTAGGCAATCAATACACTGGGAATACAAGTGGGAATGTAGCTTGTAGTACTCCAGTACCCACAGAAGTTACCTATTGTATAAATTATGATTCAGGTAGCCAGACTTATACCGTTTCTATGGAATCCAATCAAGCTTATACTGGTGGTCTAGCCCGATTGAGTTCGGCCACTCAAATTACGATTGTTGCCCCTGCTACTGCGGGTGGGTTTCAAATTACCAATTTAATGGGTTTACAAGCAGGAGGTACTCCGCTGGATTGGGGTTTTAGTCGCTTGGATGCCCCCGCCGAGAATGCAGCAGCTGATTATCTATTTTTTGCCCCTAGTAACGCTACCACCTATACCCCCTTTGATATTACTGCCAATACCAATATTCCACTGTTTTCCTTTCAAAGTGGTAGTGGTTGCTTGGGGGACATACAATTATTTGACAACACAAATGATTCTTTGAATGCTAATACTGGACTTAATCCAGACAATAATGTTACGATACTAGGTGCAGGATTAGGAAATAAATATATCGGTAATAATGTAGCTTGTACTTCTGCTTCTTGTGCGACGACTTGTACGGTAAGTGCGGGAGTATTGAGTTATTAGGGTTTGTCTTAGCTATAAATACAATGTATTTCTATGAAATCTTCGTCTATAATTCAAATATATTCAAGTGGTATTTTAAAAAATAGCCGCCTAAGGAGTTTTTTGGTGCTCCTAATAGCTGGTTTGCTTTCACCTTGCATGACAATCGGACAGACCCTTCGCTGTAATATCGAAGTTGGAGATACGGTAACTTTTAGTGTAAATAGTCAAACTACTGGGGCAAGTGAAAAATTAGTTTATGTACTAACTGATGCAAGTGGAAACATTCAATATCACACCGAGAGCTTACCTATTTTGGGCGTTGCAAGTGGAAAATATTTTGCTTACACCATCAATTATGATACTACGGGTACTGCTCCTAATATTGCTTCCAATGAGCAAATCAATAACTTAGGTGGAGATTGTGTGGACATTTCTGCGCCTTTGGCTTATGGGGTTTGTGATTGTAATAATCAAGATGGTAGTATCAGTTTTAATTCAACGGGGTCTAGTTCTGGTAGCAATTTCCATGAAATATATATATTAACGGATGGGAGTAACAACATTCTTGATACGGCAATTAATCTAAGCTTCACTGGTTTAATGGATGGTGTATATAATGTTTTTGCTTTAAATTACGATACTTCTGGTACTATTAATAATTTAGGGTTCGGTAATGCTATCGCTTCTATAACTGGTTCTTGCTTTGATATTTCCGAGCCTATTGGATTTGTAATTTGTTTGGAAGCCCCTCCCGTTGTCTTACCCAATCCGATAATAACCCCACAAGATAGTACTGCAACGGTATGTATGGCGATTACCGATGCCAATGAGGATGATACCTTTACCACTACCTTATGTAGTGGTGGACCGATAAATGGCACGGCCAGTTCAAATATAGTTGAAGGTGGTTTATGTATAGATTATACGCCAAATCCGGGCTATTCAGGAACGGAGGAAATCTGTGTGGTAGTTTGTGACCAAACGGGTTTATGTGATACGGTACAAGTACCCGTAACGGTAGTACCTTCACTACCACCAACAACAATTCCTCAACCGCCTATAGTCGTAGAACCATCGATTACCACCCCAGAGGATAGTACCGTCAGCATTTGTACCTCAATATTGGATGCCAATCCATCGGATACAACCTTTACTGCTGCTTTATGTACTGGTAGTCCAGCCAATGGTACGGCAACTGTTAGTGCTAATGGTAGTGAATTATGTATAGAGTATACGCCAAATTCAGTGCATACAGGAAATGAAGAAGTCTGTGTAATCGTTTGTGATATGGGTGGGTTATGCGATACGGTCAGCATACCAGTGACCATAGTGCCTACGGTTGAACCGCCCCTAGAACCCCAGTCCCCAGTTGTAGTCTTACCGCCCGTTGTGAACCCCACCGATAGTATGATAATGGTTTGTGGCGCCATCACGGATGCCAATCCAAATGATACCTTTAGTGTACAAATCTGTAATATACCAGCCAATGTGATGGTAATGGAAAGTGTGAATAATGCAACTGATCAAGTTTGTTTAGACATTACCCCAAACCCAGGATTTGAAGGAACAGATAGTGTTTGTGTGATAGTTTGTGACCAAACGGGTCTATGCGATACGGTAATTGTACCAATTGAAATACTTCCTTCAAATGATGCACCGATAGCCATAGATGATATTAATACTACGTTGGTAGATGAGCCTGTAAGTGGGGGCGTGCTACCCAATGACAGTGACCCAGAAGAGGATGCACTAACTGTTAATACCACTCCCCTCAATCCAACGAATGGTAATGTGGTGATTGATGCCGCAGGTAATTATACCTTTACGCCTACGATGGGATTTGTGGGAGAAGCTACCTTCCAATATGAAGTATGTGATAATGGCAGTCCGACGCTATGCGATACGGCAACGGTAGTAATAGAGGTGATAGATGATAGCCAGCTAGCTAATAATGGAGTAACGGGTATGGAGGATAATTATAGGACGGAAAATGATAGTACCCTAACGGCGGACTTATTATCGAATGATTCCGATCCAGATGGGGATAATTTAACGATTAATACTACTCCAGTAATTAACCCGAACACCGGCACTTTGACGATTAATCCAGACGGTACTTTTGACTACGTACCTGACCCTAGTTTTGTAGGTCCAGTATCTTTTGAATATGAAGTATGTGATGCTGGGATGCCCCAAGCTTGTGATACGGTTGGAGTAATGATAGAAGTACTACCTTCCAATGGTACGAATGATTTGTACGCCACGGATGATGCTAATTCTGGACTTGAAGGACAATTACAAACAGGTAATGTGACGGCTAACGATAATGACCCAGAAAATGGTACTTTAACGGTAAGCACAACGCCTTTGGTCAATGTCACTAATGGTAGCCTTAGTTTAAATACGGATGGTACTTACACTTATCAACCAAATCTGAGCTTTACAGGTAATGACCAATTCAGGTATAGCGTTTGTGATGATGGTATTCCAATGGCTTGTGATTCGGCCACAGTATATCTGACGGTTTTAGAGGGACAAAATCCGCCTCTGGTGATACCCAGTCCAATTACGACACCCCAAGATAGTACGGCTACGCTATGTGTACCCATCACAGACCTCAACGAAGGGGATATCTTTACGGCGAATTTATGTCCAGGGAGTCCAGTTAATGGTACTACAATGCCTACAGTTAATGGCAATGAACTATGTATAGCATATATACCAGCCATTGGTTTTAGTGGCACTGATAGTATTTGCTTAGTCGTCTGTGACCAAACGGGTAGATGTGATACGGCGACTATACCAGTAACGGTAGTGCCTACTTTACCTCCAGTAACGAATCCAGCCCCCCCGATAGCGATTCCAACGACGATTACAATACCACAGGATAGTACAGCCATGGTTTGTACGCCCATAATTGACCCCAATGCAGGAGATACCTTCACCGCAAGTTTATGCCCAGGAAGTCCAGCAAACGGTACAACTACCCCAACGGTCAATGGTAATGAATTATGTTTGGAATATGAGCCCAATGCAGGATATACAGGAGATGACCCCGTCTGTGTGATAGTTTGTGACCAAACGGGCTTATGTGATACGATAACGATACCTGTAGCGATTATTCCAAGTCCAGCGCCGGTTGATTCGATGCAGCCACCGATACTAGTTTTACCGCCAATCGTAATATCAGAAGATGCCACGGGCACGGTATGTGGCCCAGTAGTGGATGCAAATCCAGAGGATACCCATGCGGTAACGATATGTGAGCAACCAGCGAATGGCACGGCCAGTGTAACAGTAGATAATACGACCAATCAGGTCTGTGTGACCTACACGCCACCAGCAGACTTTAATGGACCAGATAGTGTTTGTGTGAAAGTTTGTGACCAAACGGGCTTATGTGATTCGGTAATGGTGCCAATTGAGGTATTGCTTGCCAATGATGCACCAGTAGCAGTAGATGATGCGACCAATTTAAACGAAGATAGTCCAGTAACCGTAGATGTACAGGATAATGATACAGACCCAGATGGGAATCCGTTAACGACTACGATTATAGGAACAACGACCCAAGGAGTGACTCCCGTGGTAGAAAATGGCGATAGCATCACCTATACTCCGCCTATGGACTTCAATGGTATGGATACAATTACTTATCAAGTATGTGATAATCGGAATCCCATGCTCTGCGATACGGCAATGGTAGTAATTACAGTTGACCCAGTGAATGATAAGCCAAGCATTGTGCAGCCTCTAATTACCTTACCAGAAGATAGTATGATAACCTTCTGTCCAACAATAACAGACGTAGATATAGGAGATATATTGACCGTAAGTGCTTGTGGGGTGCCATCAAACGGTACAGTAACTAGTAATGACACCTGTATTACTTACACCCCAAATTCTGGATTTAATGGAATGGATTCAATATGTGTAGAGGTCTGTGATACGGGTGGATTATGTGATTCAGTAAGAGTACCAATTCTAGTTACACCACAAAATTCCTGTGTTAATATTACGACTAGTGTATTTTTGGAAGGCGCTTATGAAGTCGATTCGATGTACACTAAATTAAATGATTTAGGATACTTACCAGGTCAAGACCCCAGTACTTTCTTAGGAAAAGAGACCCCAGCAGGTCAGCCTTATAATATTGCTCCTTGGAATTATGGAGGAACCGAGGGGATGAATATGGATTATAATTTCATCAACAATGCAGGTTATGCTCCTACTGTAGTTGACTGGGTATTGGTGTCTTTAAGAACAACGACAGCACGAGCATCTACAGTTTGCACTAGAGCAGGATTATTACATTCAGATGGGCATGTAGCGTTTTTAGCTGGAAGTGATTGTTGTAACCTCATCTCCAGTCAAAGTTACTATGTGGTAATAGAACATCGCAACCACTTAATTGTAATGTCCCACCAAGCGATTCCAATCATAGGTGGTACCATAACGTATGATTTTAGAAGTCAAGAATCCTACAAGGGTTTACTTGGCTTTGGTCAAAAACAAGTACGTCCAGGGATTTATGCTATGTATGCAGGAAATGGAGACCAAGTTACTGGCAGTAATGGTAATAGAATCTTAAATATCATTTCATCTGATAAAAATGCTTGGTTAATTGAAATAGGAGACCATAGCAGTTACTATTTGAATGATTATGATTTAAATGGAGATGTAAATGTTCAAGATAAAATCCCTTGGTCAAGAAATGATGGAATCTTTTCTGATGTCCCATGGGAAAATTAATAACGCATCGTTTAAACGATGCTTTGAAAACTAAAACCCAATGGTACCATCGTTCCTCTAAAAGCTAATTAGCTTTTTATATTGATTTTCCAAGTAATTGTAATGAAATATAGATTAAAATGATGAAAATAGTACAACTTTACCTAATAGGATTCTTACTCTTATCCTGTTGCAAAGTGAAAGCCCAGAAGCATTATGAGATAAGATTAAAATCATTTCCTAGTGCTTCTAGTGAGCAGTTATGTTATAATATCCAATTAGCTAGTGTTGATTTGGAAGCAATTAATCTAGCTGGTCAGAACTATCGATTGTATTATGATGGTTCCAAGTTGAAATTCAAGGAAAGGCACAGTAATTTATTATTGCCAGAAGAAAAATACACTCCGTTAATACTCAAAGATAATATACAGAACATCGATGCGTACGGTATGGGCTTATTAGGGTTTGACCATTCTTTAAGTTTTCTAAATATTAATGTTGATTTAAAAGATGATTTAAATGGAGGAATCATTTTGCCCGCTTCTGGAGATTGGGTTAGTACGGCACTTATTTGTTTTGATAAAATAAATCAAACGAATGCCATTTCCGACGACTCCAATTATAGTATTTTTTGGGCAAGAGAAGAACTGACTAAAAATTATGCGACTGCCTTTTTGGAGATTACGGAATGGGCTGCCCCTAATGTAATTCTTCCTATCAAGGCTGCCACTTTTGGTGACCAAGAAATCAATACCTCTTTAGGAAATCAGCTATGGGATAATTTACCTAAGGTATATCCCAATCCTGTGAAAGATAATTTTTTTATTGAATATACTGGTAAGGAAGCACTATCTATACAAATACATAGTATCAATGGACAAATTTTATTAGAAAAGGAATATCCTTTTGCTACCTATAAATATTCGGTAAACCTAAGTCACGCAGCTTCTGGAATTTATCAGGTACAATTGCGAAGTAAGGACAAAGTATTTCTTCAACGCATAGAGAAAATTCAATAGATGTTTTGTCAATATGTCCAGAAAGTTTGGATTATCCTATTGATGGGGTTTTCTAGTCTCTCAATTTCGGGACAAAATCAATACGATATTCGGTTCCTAACACAAAATGAGCCTAATAATGATTCAATCATGTCAGTAATAGTACAAATAAGAAGTGCCGATACTTTGAGCTGGGAATTAGCAGGTCAAAATTATCGGATGTATTATGATGCGTCTAATATGGATTTTGTATCCGCAACTTCTTTATTAGGAGACCAATATCAAGCGCTTAAACTAATTCAAAATGCAGCCCATATTGATGCCTCCGACACAAATGGAACCCTAGCATTTGAAGAGGATTTAGGTTTCCTAAATTTTACCATCGACCTGCTAAATCTTACAGAAGCAAGCATAAGCGTACCCAATGACGGTACCTGGTTAAGTACTGCTGAATTATTTTTTACATCTTCCAGACTATCATCTTCTGAAAACGCTGAAGCTTGCTTGGTTTGGGCTAGGTTTGAAAAGACAGCAGCGTACGCTACTTCTTTTGTTGATATTTCTAGCCGGGTAGGGTCAAATAAGGCAGAAACTATTGAAGGACTGCATTACTTTGACTGCCTTACTAACGAAATAGGTAGCAAGACTTTCTTAAAGGCAAGAGTTTATTTACAAGCGGCTTTAGAAAGGGGGAGTGAATTAATGGAGGATAAACTTAGGGTACAGAATTACTTGCCTATTGAAGAACCATACGGGGCATTAATTGCCTCAAAAAATAATTTTCATTATGAACATTTTAATAATAACTGGAAGGAAAAGACAACTTCGACTGTATTGGAAGTTAGTGGAGTAAACGCTATAGTAGATTGGCTTTTTTTAGAGTTGAGAAATAAAGAAAATTATAATCAGGTGGTTGCAACTAGGTCTGCCTTATTACAAAGAGATGGGGATGTAGTAGATATGGACGGGATAAGTAAGGTTGCCTTTGACGTAGAACCAGCTTTTTATTACGTATGTATTCGCCATCGCAATCATTTGGGGGTAATGACAAATCAACCTATTTTATTAAATGAAAGCCCAGATATAATTGATTTTTCTAAACCTTCCACTCCTATATATGGAGAAAATGCAAGAAAACAGATAGATGACAAGATGGCGCTTTGGGGAGGTAATGCAGATAGCAATGAATATATCGTTTTTCAAGGTGGTGGAGTAGCCTTACCAGATACAGATATTATGTTCTTTGATATGCTTCAAGATAAAAATAATGTAAACCAAAGTCTAAATTTTATCTCTAAAGGGTATTCAGCGAGTGATGTGAATATGGATGGACGCTTAATTTATCAGGGAGGAAATAATGATATAGATGAACTTATTTTTTATAACATTATAACTCATCCAAAAAATATGACCTTATTTACTAATTTTTATAAAAAAGAGCAAATACCGAAACTGGATAAAGAACAATAAATACCAGGGGGAAGATTAGTAATATCTGATGCTACTTTAGTCTAGCTCAGTACACACGTGAGAGTACTGTGGGAGGTTAT